>CALDQI010000576.1:0-12631 GCA_937911635.1 uncultured Pseudomonadota bacterium
TGACAATTGTACGAAATTGTACAAAAAAAAATATAATATTAATCAAAAATTTATTTTTAAGCATGGTAAAACTCAAAAATTACCCAATGGTTTCGGGCTGTACGATATGCATGGCAACATGTTCGAGTGGACGGCTGACTGGTGGGGATGCAATTTTCCTCAGTCTGTTACAGACCCATATTGTGATTCTGCAGGTTCAAGTCGCGTAAGGCGTGGTGGAGACTGGGGGAACAGTCCAGCTGCGATGGGGGCATCCTTTCGCTACAGTGACCCCCCGACGTATCGTTACCAAGGGGTTGGGTTCCGTATAGGACGTCATCCATAGTCGTAGGCACGATGACAGACTCTCACTTGTGAAAGATTGACGTTGGAATATTTATGAACACCGCATTGTACACATCGTTGCTTGGAATGCTTTGGCTTGGACTGACGATGTACGTGATTCTCGGTCGCTGGAAGTACGAAGTGTCGTTGGGAGATGGTGATGAGAAGGATTTACATCGCAGAATTCGGGCCCATGCGAATTTTATGGAGACAGTTCCTTTCGCAGTACTTCTGCTGTGGTTTGGTGAGATGTACGTATTGACTCCACACATTGTGCATTCGATGGGGATTGCTTTGGTTATCGGTAGAGTACTTCACGCGTATGGCATGCTATTTCAAAAAAGGTCGACCAATCGATTTCGTCAAACGGGTATGGCCCTAACGATGACGATGATGGGCGTCCTTTCAGTCTGGCTATTTGTAGGATTGATGTCGTCCTTGATAGAGATGAACAGAATCTAATCGGATACTGAGAGTTCCAGAATCCTTGTTGCAACCGTATGGTTGGATGAAGTCAGTCGCATTATTTTGTGTTAGAATACGTATGAATCAGTCCTAAGTGTAGTGTGCATATAGATGCATGAGGTGAATTATGGATAAAACGACCCCATCAGACAACCCCACGACAACCATTGGTCAGACCTTGTTTGAATTCTTTGAAGATGATTTTTCAGATGGATCGACAGAAACGATGGTCTTTGATGAACTCTTTGACGATGAGTCGTTGTCAGAGGTAAACATTGGAACCGATCCTGTGAGTCAAAAACCAGAACGATTTGGATTTGTTCAAGAGTTGGGTGAAGGAGCATATGGGAAGGTCTGGAAAGCCGATGATGCGGCGATTGGAAGAACCGTTGCTGTAAAGAGCTACAAGTTTGCGGGAGCCAAAGGCGCCAAACTTCTCAATATGGAAACCAGTATTGTTGGTAAGATTGATCATCCTGGTGTTCCAGTATTGTACGATATTCAGCAAACAGATGATGGTCTCTATCACTACATCATGAAATATGTGGAAGGGCAAACCTTAGAAGATGTGATTGAACGATTGAGAAACAATGACTCTGAAATGCAGAACATGTTCAAGCATCTCAACAGAGCAGAGCTGATTCTTCAAATCTTGAGAACATTGGCCAGTACACACTCAAAAGGAATTGTACACCGCGATATTAAACCTGAGAACATCATGATAGGCAAGAATGGTGAAGCCTACCTTATGGATTGGGGGATTGCGCTTGATATCAACGAGAATGATGGGGAAGGTCAACTATCTGGTTCACCGAGGTACATGTCTCCAGAGCAGGCTCAGTCCAAAGCCATTGATCCAAGAAGTGATCTATTCTCTATTGTTGCTGTTTTGTATGAATTCATCACCTTAAAAGAACACGGTCCAAAAGAGTCTAGTGTAATGAAAATCTTGGAGAAGATTCCGACCTACATGCCACCCAAAATGAAGTTGCTAGAACCCCATCCAGAATTGGGACCATTTCCAATGACGTACGGGCCGTTGTTCGTAAAAGGTTTACAACTCGATCCAAATGAACGCTATCAATCTGCTGAAGAAATGATGAAAGATTTGGAATATGCGATGAGCGGTGGAATTCACATCAGCTGTCCATTGACTCTTACGTATCGGATATCATCATTTTTCACGACGTCATTGGTGAATACACCAGTGATTTCGTTTTTAGGGATTTGGGGAGGATTGGCTGCCTTATCAGGTTTGTTGGTGTACATTGGTTCACAATTATAACGATGATCTGAATCAGTAACGTTCAAACAAACGCACTTGTTTGTTCTTATTATCGTTGCTTTAACATTTAAAACAAGCAGATTGTAATCATAGAGAGGAGATGATTGTGCTACTGTTAAATAAACCACAGGACAATACCATGCGAAGATTGATCACTAGAGTGAGCCTCAGTTGTGCCTTGCTGGCATGTAGTGAAAAGGAGTCAGATACTTCGATTGAAGAGATGGATACATCACAGGAAGATACCGCGATAGCAGAAGATGATCTTGTGGACGATGACGATACACAGACAGAAGACGAACCTGTAGAAGAGTCGTTGATAGATGAATGTGATTTGATTGATGTAGACGCTACGTCGGTTGTTTTACCCTCATCTGCTGAGGAGGCTGCCCAACTGATATTGATTCCGGATACGGGCGAAACCTATCATCTGACCAAAGAGGCTGCGGTCGACGGCTGGTTTGTCCTTGAAGTGCCTTCTTGGATGTGTGAGGTTGAGTTGTATACAACAGACGCTGTATCGATTGAATTGGAGACGTCACCAGATTGGGATTTAGGCGATGTAGCGGCACCCGTATCTGAGTGTGAAGATATCGGTTTGATTCGTCATTCATGGACTTTCCACGCGTGGGGTAGCTATGTGGTACACATTGAAGCAACCGACAGTACAGAACTTTGGTTGGGGACTCGTATGGTATCTCCCACTGCTGGGTAATGTTGTAGCCTGTAAGCCAGTTGTTGAAGAGATTCAGTTTAAACCTGTTGTACCTGAGCACTTTCCAGACTGGCCACAGAGGCACCCAGATTCTTCACTGGAAAAGATAGAGTTGGGTCGATGGCTCTTCTACGATACTCGCTTATCGATCGACGGTTCAAGAAGTTGCGGGATTTGTCATGAGCAAGTGAAGGCCTTTTCAGATGGTCTTATTCGTGGACTTGGAATCGACAATACGCTGTTGTCACTCAACTCTCCATCACTGTTCAATATCGCTTGGCGAACCGATTTGACTTGGTATCAACAGTTCGAGGATATTGAAAGTCACATGCTGATTCCTCTGTTCATCGAAGAGCCGATGGAGATGGGCATGACAGAGAATATATTGGAAGCAAGGCTTAGAGAATACCCTAGATATTTTGACTTGTTTGGTGCCGCATTTCCTAAGAGTGCAAATCCGATTCAAACAGAGAATGCCATTGAATCAATCGCGGCATTCACTAGAACCATCATTTCATCAAACAGTCGATACGATCAGTGGATAGAAGGCAGTATTGAACTGACGTCTATGGAACAACAGGGAATGGAACTATTGTTTTCTGAGCGTTTACAATGTTCTGTGTGTCACGGAGGTATCTTCTTTGATGAACCAGATGCTTCTATATTGGAAGTGAATTCGCGACACGGGTATTTCAATATCGGTCTATACAATGTGGACGGTGAAGGTGGCTATTCAAGTAGCTCTCAAGGGTTGGTAGAGGTCACTGGAAATTTAAACGATAGGGGTGTATTTCGGGTTCCCACATTACGGAATTTAGATGCGACCCATCCATGGATGCACGACGGATCAGAAATTGACTTGCGAAACATTATCCGAAACTACGCCTCGGGTGGACGTGTGATTCAAACGGGTCCCAATGCCGGGGATGGGCGATTAAATCCATACAAGTCTGCTATTGTTCAAGGTTTTGATATCACCGAGACTGAGATAGATGCTGTACTAGCTTTCTTACATGCCTTGAATGATGATGTATTGCTCACAGATGAACGATACGCGTCTCCCTTTTGTATAGAGCATCGAGGAGAGATCATCAATGAACCTTGTGAGCCTCAGTTTCAGTAACCGTCTGAAGGATTGGTTTTACACTCGAACTCTGTAACGGTCGAAATAGAGTAGTCTATTGATATCTTTGGTTGTTCAGTGTGGTCAATCTAAAAATAGGGTGCCTTGTTGGATTGTATTCAACCTTTCTACAACAAGTAGAGTCAACTTATGATAAATTCTAGAAATACACAGAATTTGATTCACCATACTATGGATTTGTCATGAAAACTACGATGCATCTGATACCAGTCGTTCTCACCATTGCTTGTGGTGGTGAAAGTGTCATCGAAAAGCAATCCAATACGGCACCACTCATTCAGATTATGTCGCATGCCGACGGGATTGAAGTTCAAGATGGCTATGTAGAAAACTTTCGAGCCGTCGTTTCGGATGACGAAGATGCCTATGAGGCTCTAACGGTTGCTTGGTATGTGGGTGAAGATATCGTCTGTGATTGGGGTGAAGTGTCGCCGGCAGGAGAGTCCTTTTGCTCTGTGGCATTTGTGGAAGGGGACAGCAATATTATTGCAGAAGTTCGCGACCCTTCGGGAGCTGGAGCCCGAGCTGAAGTCACGTTTACTGTGACCCCAACGGAAGCACCGATTATTGAATTACTAAGTCCGATGGCTGGACAGCGCTATTACTCGAATGAACTGATTCAATTCTCTGCTCTGATATCAGACATGGAAGATGCTCCGGAAGATTTGGTCGTCACGTGGACATCTTCTGTCGATGGACAACTCAGTGTCGATGGTTCTCCCAATAGCGATGGTGAAATCACCGATTATATTACCCTCAGCGAAGCGCAACACGCGATTGAACTCCGTGTGGAAGATACGTCTGGAAAAGTGGCGACAGAGGAATTGGTGATCCAAGTGCAAGGCGAGAATCAAACGCCATCGTGTGAAATCACAGAACCGGCAGATTTGGACAGTATTTTATTGGGAGATTCTGTTCTCTTTCGTGGTTTAACGTCTGATGCGAATATCGATCCGACTGAATTGACCACGCTCTGGAGTTCAGACAAGGATGGAGAGCTGGGTGTTGGTACGGTCAATTCTGCCGGGGAACTCACCTTCAGTTATGCTGATCTGACCGCCAATGAGCACATCATAACGCTTCGTGTCGAAGATGAGGTCGGCGCTGCATGTCAAGATACCATTGTGGTTTTCGTCGGAACAGCCCCCGTTGTCAGTATTTTGAGTCCCAGCAGCAACGGCGTGGTGGAAGTTGGAGAGTCGGTGATGTTTGAGGGAACGGTGACAGATCAAGAGAGTCAAGGCAATCAGTTGTCCGTAGAGTGGAGTTCTTCACTGGATGGCGCGTTGTATACAGGACAACCATCTTCTCAAGGCGCCACACAATTCTCAACGGATATGCTCTCTGCCGGCGTGCATAGCATCACATTGTCGAGTACAGATCCTTCGGGGCTAAGTTCCGACGATATGATTTCACTTCGAGTCAATACACCGCCAACAGCCCCAACGGTTGTGATCAATCCAACGAGTGCAACGTCTAGCGATACCTTGAGTGCCAGTGCGACAGGGTCTACAGATGCAGAAGGACAGAGTGTTACCTATACCTATGAATGGTATGAAAATGGTGTCCTAACATCCTATACGAGTACTATGATTCCATCATCTGATGTGGACGTGAATGACGTCTGGACTGTTCGAGTGACGCCCAACGATGGATACCATGATGGTGTAGCCGCTGAAGCAAGCGTTGTGATCAGCAACTCCATTCCAACGGTCTCGACACCGGTTATCACTTCGAGTGCTGGATCCTTTTACAACGATGCAACCTTTACCTGTACAGCAACAGCATCCGATGCAGATGAAACGGTGAGCGCTACCTACATGTGGGACCTCAATGGTCAAACGGCAGTCGGTTCCTCAGTAAACTTAAGTTCCTATGGTGTGATGCCATCAGATACAGTTACCTGTACAGCGGCTGTACAAGACTCCAATGGTGGCACAGCAAGCAGTAGCGCTGATCAAGCGGTGGCCAATCGTTTGCCCAGCATCACTCAAGCGGCCATTTCTCCGTCAGCAGCGCACAGCAATAGTTTGGTGACTTGTTCGGCTGTCGCATCGGATCCTGACGGTGAAAGTACAACGGACACCTACACTTGGAGTTTGAACGGTGCGCCCATGGGCACAAGCGATACTTTGCAACTGGATGAAAGTTTTGCGTCAGCGGGAGATGTGCTCTACTGTACCGTAGATGTACTGGATGCTTCTGGCGGCGCTGCTCAAACGATGACGTCCTTGACCATACAAAGTGGGGCACCCAACTTTGATCAGGCAGCTTCGATCACACCGAACTCTGGCATTACACAAAACACGCTTCTCACGTGTGCTGCCGTCGTATCTGATCCAGATGGTGGCACACCGATGCTCTCCTATCAGTGGATGGTCAATAACAGTCCGGTGGGAAGTGGTTCAACATGGCCTGTAAATTCCAGTCAAGCAGGTGTAGGAGACAGCATCACCTGTCTGATGACGGCTGTAGATGCCGATGGAAATACCGCATCAAGTCTCTCGTCATCCGTCACTGTAGACAACAGTGTGCCAGTGGTCTCGAGCGTAACGTTGAGTACACTAACGCCTCAGACCAATGACGCCATCACTGCTGGTGTGGTGAGTTCTGATGCAGATGGTGATGTTGTGACGCTTCAGTATGAGTGGTTTAAAGAAGATGCCTCCAATGGCAATATGCTGACCATGGTTCTGTCTGGAACTGGAGCCTCTTTCTCGACACTTGGAAGCAGCTATTTTGATAAGGGTGATGGCATCTATGTCTCAGTGACCCCAGAAGATGGGACAACGACCGGCAGTTCGATGGTGAGTTCTACAGCGGTGGTGCAAAATACGGCTCCAGATACGCCTACTTTGACGGTCACCAGTTCTGTAATGCCGCCGGTCGCTGGTTTGGATGATTTGATGTGCTCGCTCGTCAGCGCTACCGATGTAGACAATGATGCGTTGACCTACACCTACGAATGGATTGATCCAAACGGTACAGTTCAGCAGATCTATAGCAACACCACAGCGATGTCCGATGTCTACTTGGGTGCTGGTACCACTTCAGGAACGTGGACCTGTCAGATTACAGTGCATGACGGAACGGACAGTACGACAGGCACAAGTAGCATATCGGTAGATTCAGGTATGGGCTCTTGTGGCTCGATTCTACATGAAGATCCTGCTCAGTTGGGTGTACCCAGCGGCTGGTTATTGTGCTACATCGACGAGACGGATACCACATATCACAATACCCCCTGCGATCAGTTACTGCAAAACTTGGACAACGGTTGGGACAGCGGTGCATTGTTGGCGAATGGAGGGAACTATGGTTGCTGGCACGGAACGAGCGGTAGTTCGGAAGGAGCATCCTATGCCAACAATAGTACAGTGAGCAACTCTTGCCGAGACAACATTCAGCACAGTACACGTCTTGATGCATGGAATCCAAGTAATACTACGCTCGGTGTCTGTATTCGGTATCCCTGAAGAGATTTCTTTTCATCATTATATGAATAGATTTATATTGTGTTGAATGGTATCATCAGTATTCTAGAATATAGAAATATTGTGGGGGTCATGTGGTGATTGTATATGGGTTTTTTAGATGCCTGTAATACGAATTCAGGGTTTAAATAATATTGAAGAAGTGATTTGTGAGTCAACATTGAATTGGCAAAATGGTGATCCACCTAGTGAATTCATCAGGTATGTTTTTCAGTATGGGTGTAGTCATCTTTTAAAACAAAATCGTCATGATCAAGTGAAGAATAGATTACTCGATTTGTTTTTTTGGACTGAATTTATCAGGTCTTATCAGACAATCGTAGAACCACTTATGGTACTCAGAGTTCTTGGTCTGAAAGAGATGAGAGTAGAATGGTTAAAGAGGATTCAGACTGTATTGGATATTTCTCAATCAAGTGTAGAAATAGCTAAGGTATTCGTCAAGACATCGGATTCTTTTCGCCGTTTAGGGTTCTATGATATTGCTACTAAGCTAGGGTATTGGTCTTGTAGCGTTATAGAGCAGGACCCAAACGCGGTTCCTTTGAATTACTTGAAGTCCAAACGAAATCTTGCAAACATATATTCAGAGGACGCTCGATTTTCAGAGGCAATGGAGTTGTACACTCAGATACTAGAGGTTGGTGAAAGAACCTTGGGTGAGGAACACCCTATAACAATCCTTGCCGGAAATGGGTTGGCCAGTGCGTATACAAATCAAGGAATGTATCCAGATGCCGAGCGATTATACCTGAAAACGTTACAGACAAGTATACAAAGCTTAGGCAATGAACATTCACACACATTGGATTTGAGAAACAACTTAGCCGGTGTGTATGTACAACAAGGTCGATTTTCAGAGGCAATGGAGTTGTACACTCAGATACTAGAGGTGAGTGAAAGAACCTTGGGTAAGGAACATCCAAATACTCTAAATGTGCTAGGTAATTTAGGATTGGTGAATGAAAAGCAAGGTAATTACCAGGATGCTATAGAGATATGTACGAAGGTAATGAACATATATCAACATAATTTTGGTCAGGATCATCCACGAACGTTGCGAGTAGTAAATATTTTGGCCAATATTTATTCGTCGCAAGGGAATTTCTCAAGAGCCGAAGAGATGCATCTGCGTACTTTACAAACGCGTCAACGTTCATTGCATTCAGACCATCCAGATATTTTTTCTTCTATGGGCAATTTAGCAAATCTATACTTTGAACAAGGAAGATTAGACGATGCTGAATCCTTGTCTAAGGAGGTATTGGAGCGATATCAAAGAGTACTTGGCATGAGACACCCAGATACTCTAAAATCAATGGAGAATCTTGCAAACATATATTTAAGAGGTCTTCGATATACGGATGCTGAACAATTGTATCAGGTTGTACTTGAAAATCGAGAGAGTATACTTGGTGAAACACATCCAGATACATTGAATACCATTGATAATTTAGCCAATCTATACTTTGAACAAGGAAAGTTGGATGATGCTGAAATTCTGTATGTTCAGATACTTGAAGTAAGAAGACGTCTTTTGGGTAAGTCTCACTCAATAACATTGGATACCATGCACAGTCTAGGTCGAATATATGTTCAACAGCAGAAGTACTTAGAAGCAGACGGACTGTATGATGTTGTTCTTCCACAGAGAGAACGTATTCTAGGAGAGTCTCATCCAGAGGTATTGTCCTTATTGATGGATATTGGCAATTTATACGTCGCACAAGAACGATACTTAGAAGCCGAATCGTTCTATGTTCGAAGTTTAACAGGGCGCGAGCAAATATATGGTACAGAACATTTACATACTTTGAATTCTCTACACAACTTAGCGCATCTATATCATTTACAAGGTCGATATGCAGAAGCCGAACCCTTGTATCTACTGTCCTTAGAGCGTAAAGAAAAGGTATTGGGCACCAAGCATCCAGATACATTGAACTCTTTTGAAAGTTTAGCGATGCTGTATTTTGATCAAGAACGTTATGAACAGGCTCAAGAGTTCTATTTGTCTGCATCGAAAATGAGCGAGGAAATATTGGGTGTAAATAATCCAAGAACAATATCTATTTTCGGGATGAATGGAGTGATTGCTTATATCCAACAGAACTATTCAGATTGTGAACGTTGGTTTGTTCATGCTCTTGAAAGATTAGATGAACTACACGGGAGAGATCATTCAGATACGAATGACATGCTGAATCGTTTGGCTACTTTTTATAGAAAACAAGAGCGATATTCAGATGCTGAACCTTTGTATGAAAGATTGTTGGGTGTTCATAAGCGTTTGCTTGGTGATACCGACGCAAAGACATTGAGTACGATGAGTATTTTGGGTGTAGTATATTTACACCAAAGAAAACTTGATTTGGCTAAGGATGCTCTTTTTAATGCTTTGATCGGGCAGGAACAGAGATGGGGTACCGAACACGCTGAGTTGTTGTTTTGTGTAGAACATCTTGGTCGTGTCTATGAGGTGCTACACAAATATAAAGATGCGGAATCTTTGTATGTACGACATTTACAAATTCAAGAGAAGGATAAAGGAATAGATCATCCGCACGTACTTTCATCTATCGAAAACTTGGTGAGGCTATATTTGAGTCAGAAGAAGCACAAGGTTGCCGAGAAGTATTTGAAACGTGCAGTAGCGATTAGCAGTCGTAGTTTCGGCGACAGCAATGAGAGAACATTAATTTTGATGAACAATTTAGCTTGGTCATACATAGAACAAGGTTCAATAGTGGGTAGGGAGTATTTTGTTTTATTAGAGCGCGTTTGGAAAGAGTCTGGAGACTGGCGACACAACTTGGCTTTACTAGGTATGCACTTATCTGAAGGCTTAGAGTCTGGAGAGTTCAGTAAGTGTGAACAAATTATCCAGAATTTGACTATGATGTTTGATTCGGAACATCATATCATTCATCAAAGCATGGCACATCTTGAAAGGTCTCGAGTTTATTATCAAAATCGCGATGTATCAGAATGAATCACTCGCTCAAACACCCGCTGGATTTCTCTGCTAAGAAGTCCATCATGGCCTCTCGATAGTTGGCGTAGTTGTAGTCGGGAACACCGATTGTATCTCCGATTCCGTGCCCAGCACCTTCCACTTCGATCATGGTCTTAGGCAGGTCTTCGGGCAGCTCAGCAAAGAAGGTTCGAGCGCTATTGATCGAAACAGTCGCATCGTCTGTTCCGTGCATGATGAGTGTTGGATGGGTGGTGTCCATCAATTTGAGATCGGTTTCCAGAGCGCCACTGGTCAGGAAGGAACCTGGGAGACTGACCGAGAGGTTTTCTTCGATTTTCTTGCCCACACTGATTACTGCAGCTTCGAATATTTGTGCACAGAGATCTCGTTTATCCATCATTTCGCCTGATGGGAAACCACCACCAGACATTCCGTAGACGATCATCTTACTGGTGTCTGGAGCCACTTCGAGAGCGGCATCGAAGGCTACTAGGGCATCACTCATCCAGTCAGGGGATGCTGGGGCTGTTTCGGGAAGGGATTTTCCGTAGCCACGATAATCCCAGACGAAGACATTGAAACCCATTTTGTGCAGTAATTGTACACGCGGTAAGTAGTGATCGATGCTGGCATAGCGTCCGTGGTTGTAGACAATGGTGGTGTTCACCAAACTTGGGACGGACCCGTCAGATGGAATGAAGTATGCATCCAGCGATACACCATCTTCGATATCGAGAGTGATTTGTTCAACGATACTTGGATCGATGGTCGGGATGGATTCATTCGCCTCAAAGGTTTGTTCTCGCCAAGGTGCGACCCGATCCCAGTCGTAATCCACATCACACGTAATGCAGACTTTGTCCCAGTCATTATCTTTCTCCAAACATGTGCTGTCGTCCACCTCAGAGCAGGGGATATTGCTGTGAAAGGGGAGGAGTGGGTCTAGGGTTAAACAACCATTCAATAAGGGTAGGGTTAGCCACAACATCACTCACCTCCAAAGGTAAAACCGATACTGCCCGTTATCGACAGGGCACCATATCCAAAGGTTGCAAAGGGGACATCGACAATTTCGGGTTGCCTGTTGATCGCCAAGTATCGAGTTTCTGCTTGCAGGAATAGCTTCTTTGTACTGTTCCACTGTACTCCGGCAAAAGGCGCAAGAGTCAGTTCCGGATCTGCAATATCCAAGTAGTTTGCTATACCGACATAGCCTAAGTGTTGTTTGATGTTCCATCCTGCTGTCAAATCAATCTGATTCAAGAAGAATGCCTTACGCATTTCTGATTCTTTGGTATTGTCGAGCCAGTTGTTGTAAAAATGGAGTCTTTCAGTAACCGAGAGGGACGGCATTCCTCCATTTTGCTCCATCAGCAAGTGCGAGACACCGCCGTGGAGTCCAACCGTACCAAAAGCGAGGGCTGTTGTATTGATGCCATAATTGACGTCGAGGGGCCGACCTTGCACAGGAGACAATCCACTTTGTCCTTCAACGACCAAGTTGGGAAGTGGAATTGGTGGTCCTAAAGCCTTCAACACTGCACCTCCACCGGTGACCCCAACTCTATGTTCTCCCTTCTCGAGTGGCCTGGCGGTGTTTAAAGCGCCGCAAGCACTCATCAGGAACGGTATGCTAAGCAGTCCAATGCGCATAGATAGACTCCAAGGTGTATAATGAACCGATAATATTGGATATCATCATGATACAATAGCCGAGTTCAAAAGGGTGTCTATATTTGTAGATACGTTGACGGGAGTGTTGAATGACATTTACTTACTTACCCTTGCAAGATTCTGAATCTCACGCGACTCTTTGTGAGTCGTTGCTCTATGTGTCCAGAGATTGGTTGCGAGAAATCTCTTATGGGACTCAGCAAATTATGCTGGACCAGAAATACATCTATGAGAATGACGTGGTCGATTTGGCACCTTTGATGCAGGGCCTGAAGATATACTCCATCTCTCCAGAAGCAATATTGCCCGAACCACCCAACCATCATAAACGCGATACAACGATAGAGATGATCAACGAGACCACGCTCATGACCGCGCGTCGATTGGTTCAATCGGGTCGAAAGCCATTGGTGCTCAATTTTGCCAATGGGACTCATGTAGGCGGAGGGTTTCTAACTGGTGCCAGAGCTCAAGAAGAAACTCTCTGCTATGCAAGTACGTTGTACTCAACACTGGTTGGGGATCCAATGTATGCGTATAATCTTCAGACGAA
>CALDQI010000577.1:0-8976 GCA_937911635.1 uncultured Pseudomonadota bacterium
TTTCTGTAAAAGGTGGATGCGGGTTGCCTTCTTGCCATGTATTCCACGCATCGAGACTCGAATTAAATGATTTAAGGATATGTTCATTGATCCCTGGTTCTTTGTTTATATCAAGTGGACCTTCAAATACTTTGAGGCAGTCTTCAACGAACTGACGTTCGATACCACTGAGTACGGAAGGGGGTAATATACCATCTCCATTTGTAGTACCGACGTGCATAATCGCTGCACGTTCTTGTACATCTTTCAGGTGTATGATTGCGAGGTCTTCTTTATGCAAGTTTTTGAGGACGACTTGCGCAGTTCCTTTTAATTGGACACCGGCGGGTGTATCCTCTCGAAACGTATTGATCTCAATGGAATCTTGGCCTTCTATACACCCTTGTAAATCATTCACCCGCTCAATCATCCATTCTATAGCTTGATGTATCTCGGAGGGCATGATCCGTTGATTGTTGTCATTGTCTAAGTAGTGTAAAAATATTCGATCGCTTGATAGTCCATCAATGGGTGCACTATTCGCTGACCAATGAACAGGATTGAGGGAGAGGACCTGTCGCATTTTTGTCGGTGAGTCGATGATGAGTTGAGGTCGGCCATTTAAAAGCCGCAGTCGAATATCAGATGGGAGTGGGTCAGAGTTCATAACGCCTATTTTCTCACAATGTATCCAAGACTTCGTAGACTGGAAAGTTCAATCAATACATTAATACGGTACGCACAATGATCACACCTGCTTTCATACTGTTTCTTAGATTGCCTGAGATCTTAGACGTTCCCGTTTGACGTTTTCTATAAGGCAGTTCTATCTCGCGAATGCTCAACCCGTTGCTAGCAGCTTTAAGTTGCATTTCAATGTTCCAACCGAAGTTCTCATCTTCCATTTGTAGTTCTAGTATTTTGTTGATGTTGAATGCTCGAAATGGCCCCATGTCTCTGTATTGATGACCGGTTTTGAGACGAATCAAAGCCACGGCGAGTTTGTTTCCAAAACGCTGATGAGGCTCAAGATTGACTTGGTCTTCCATTCTGGTCCGAGACGAAAGACACAAATCGACAGAGTCTTGTAATAGAGGTTCTATTAAAATTGGAATATCAGAAGGATTGTCGCTGAGGTCGGCATCCAATACAATGGCAAGTTCCTTTCCTGCGCGTTTCCCTTCCAGGATCCCCGTCATAATGGCAGTTCCATAGCCCAATCTATTTTCTTTGATAACGGTTGCCCCAGCACTCTGAGCATATTCAAAACTCTTATCTGTACTAGCGTTATCAATCACAAAGACATCCCCATAAAATGAAGCCTGCTCTACGACATCGATAATGCCATCCTCTTCATTGTGACAGGGTACAAGAATCGCTAGGGAAGGATATTTCATTGCGTCTCCGATGGATACATCCATTCTATGTATATCTTGTCGGGCTTATTTTCCCATATCTTTTGCATACAATCACATGGGAAGGGAAATGTCGCGATAATTTTGTGTGTGAATTGAATTGATTTCGGTACACTGTATACATGCCTTCCCTATTGATCCCAGCTCTTACCGCTTTGTCTGGCGGGCTTCTGTTTAGAGACTATAAGCGACGCAGGCTTCAATCCCCAGAAGATCGGTACATGGCTCTGTATGGTCATGAAGATTGGGCGAGTAACAACATGGATATGCGTGTACACTTTGATCCTGCGTTGGATGAAGAAGTGAAAGCCTCGTGGATTCGTCGATTGAAAACTCGTTTGCCATTAGAAGAGTCTATGTTGTCTGAAGTTGCAGAAATTGTAGGTGAGGAACTGATATTTCACAAGGTTCCGACCAGCGTTGAAGATTTGTTGAAACCTCGGCAGGGGATCTGGTTTGATATGTCTACACCGGGGCTCATTCATATCATTTGGAATCATCTTCAGGTTGATGGCGTGGGATTGTGGCGTGAACTTCGTGAAGTGTATGATGAAAATCCTCCGCTGATTCCTTATCGGAGCATATCTCCACCACTACCGATCGTTCCTGAGATTATGGGTATACCCGAAATGACTAAGAGCGTCACTATTCGAGGTTCACTCCATAAAGAGATGGATATCGATACCGGCGTCGAGCAGCACTTTACCATGTGGGACGGTGCAAAAATTCGCACATTTAAAAATCAGTGCAGCGCGGCATTTGGTCAGACAGTGCCATTCAACCTGGTCACGGCTGCCCTTGTGGCCGATCGAATCTTTACTCGTCATCCAACCGTCAAGAAATTGAACCTTGGTCTTACGGTCTACTTTCCATTTTTGGAATCTCGCAACAAATATGGTGTTCAAATACGTACGGTTAAAAGGGATACACTTCAAGGGTTGGTGAAACAACTCATAAAAAGGCAAGCCAGTCCGGTGGCGACCTGGGGTGCCGCAGCAGTTCAAGGATATGCCCTCAATCGCGTCCCAAACAAATGGTTTATGAACTTAATGCAGTACTTCCGTAAACAGATCGATGTATTGATTGCCAATGTCCCAGTGGGACAAGTTCCGGTGACTGTAGGCGAAAAATTAGTGCAGGTGTCTTGCCATACTCGAGAGTTGTCCTTGCCTTATTACGTTTTGCTGATGGGTACGCGTGGAGAGGTGCATACTTCGATGACGACACGGTATAAGCAAGATGACCATACACGGATGATGGAACTGCCAGAATTAGTGTGAGGGGGAGATACATGTTGATCTACTCTGTGTAGGGATGCACTCTACATGTAGAAGGCTTGACGTCATTGTAGAAGAATATACATTTCTGTATGAGCATTGTATGGAATGAATTATTGCAGCCTGTGATGGGTGGATTGTCTTGGGTGGGTCAGCAAATATTGTTTCAAGTACCCATCGAGCAGAATTTATTTTGGATGGTGACAGCGATGACGGCAATCATCATGGTTCTAGAGCAGTACTTTCCTTGGCGTAAAAATCAGCGGTTCTTCAGAAAAGATTGGGGAGTTGATCTCTTTTATCTGTACGCAAACATCTTCATTTTTGCTGTCATTATTAAGCCTGTATACGATGCCCTCTCTTATTTACTGCCCAATAATTTGCATGCCCCAATACTGAGTGAGTTGAGTTGGGGATGGCAACTGGTTGTATTCTTCATCGTACAAGACTTTTTACAATGGGGAATGCATAGATTGCTTCACAGAAACAATTGGTTGTGGAAGTTCCATCAGATTCATCACTCCGTGAAAGAAATGGGGGTGGCGTCGCATTTTCGATATCATTGGATGGAGAATATAGTCTATAAACCCACAAAGTTAGCGACGCTTGCCTTGTTTGCAGGGGTGGAGCCTCAAATGGCAGTTCTGGTGCACATGGGGTCTTTGTTGATCGGGCATCTCAATCACGCCAACTTGAACCTAGACTGGGGACCGTTGCGGTATATTTTTAACTCACCGACAATGCATCTATTGCATCATAGTCAAGCTCATCTCACACAAGGTGGGGTGAACTTTGGAATATCGCTAAGTTGCTGGGATTATATGTTTGGAACAGTGGTACAGCCAACTCAAGATGGTGATCTTATTTTGGGGTTTGAAGGAGATGATATGGTTCCATCGAGTGTACTGAAACAGTTTCGGTACCCCTTGCGTTGATGACGTGAAATATTTTCTGTGTCAATCGTCCTGAACGAAATAGACTATTGGTATATCAAGAGGCTGGTCTGATGAACTAAACGCTGAGGTGTGCTTTGGGAATGACGAATGTTGCTTTATGGATGTGGCTAGGCTGCAGTGGCAAGAAGGTTCAGATGGAAACATTTGAGGCGACTTGGACTGTTGTGAACGAGACGTTTCCATACGAAGATTTTAACGGTACCAATTGGAATGAAGTTCATGACGCGTATTTGCCTCTTGCGAAGAAGGCAAAGACAGCCGACGACTTACGACCCGTTTTGCAGGATATGCTCTCAGAATTGAATGTTTCACACATGGCAGTCATTCCTGAAGCAGACTTTTCTGTGATGGATAAGAATGCCTCCAATGACAGTAGCAATTCAGCGGAGTCCAAAGATGATGGAAATGACGAATCTGAGACAGAGGTGGTCGATCAAGGATGGGTTGGTTTGTCAGCCCGTTGGATAGAAGAACAGCTTGTTGTGACGTCTGTTGATGGACGTGAAGATGTGCAAATGGGCTGGGTGATCGATAGCATCAATGATATTTCAGTCGCGTCTAGGGCAGAGCGATTCTCTGATCCACGAAGGCAGTCCTTTTATATGGGACGATTTGCGGAAGGGCGTTTCTATGGAGATATCAACGACACCGTGGAAGTCACCTTCAAGGATGCCGAGGGAGAAGTGCAAGAACGAACCCTAACGTATGAAAAGGGACACGTCATGACTACGGGGACATCGTTCAACCTCCCTTCGACAGGGGTGTCATTCGTTCATCAGCAGATTGAACCGGGTATTGATACGATTGCCTTTACCAGTTTCATGATGCCCATTCGAGATCCGATGACAGAGGCTTTTGAACAAATTGCAGAGTTGAAACCTCAAGGCTTGATTGTCGATTTGAGAGGGAATCCAGGAGGGTTGATTGTCTTAGGCCAGAAACTCTCTGGGTATTTGATCTCAGAGAAAGGGCTTGATTTGGGAGAGCAGATCACCCGAGATGGAAATTTGTTTTTGGACATTCATCCACGTCCGGCATCGCTTCGGTATGCGGGCCCGGTGGCATTTATAGTTGATGAAACCAGTGCATCTACATCAGAGGTATTGGCGGGTGGTCTTCAAGAGTTGGGTCGTATAGAGGTTTTTGGACAACAGACAGCAGGAAAAGCCCTGCCATCCGGTGTTCGAGAGTTGCCGAATGGAGACCGATTGCAATATGTTCTATCTGATTTAAAAACACCATCTGGTGGTCGATACGAGGGAGAAGGTGTGATACCAGATCATCCGGTTAATCGTATGCGTTCAGATTATGTGCAAGGTATCGACCCTGAAATGGCGGCGGCGATTAAATGGATTAAAGAGCAGTATCCCACCAAAGAAATAGGAGAAACAGAATGATTGGTTTGATGATGATGGTACAGTTTGGATGTGCCAAACATAGTGTGAAAGCAAAGGAAATCCCTACTGCAGAGAGTATTTTTGCTGCCTATCAAGCAGCGAGTGTTTCTGAAGAGGAGAGGGATGTGGAGCTTCTCAATCTACACACGGTGGGTACCGTTGAGATGGCATTGATGCCGGAGCCATTTCTTGTAGACTCATGGATTATTCATGACAAAGGTTCACAAACCATTTTGACCATCCCAGGAATTGGAGAAGTGTCGGAGGTGTATAACCTCGAATATGCATGGGCAGTAGATCCCACCTCAGGTGACCGTTTGAAAGAAGGTGCAGAGTTAGAGTATTCGCAAAAGGAGTTTGAGCGAACTTTTGTGAAAGATTATTCCCAATTGTATTCAGAGGCAACGGTTCTTGGTGCGGATGTCTTTGAAGAGCAAGACGTCTGGAAGATCTCGGCTAAGGATGCCTTTAATGGTTCTAAAGCGACGTTGTATTTTACCCAAGAGGGGTCGTTGCTGGTTGGTGAGCATCGAATGGTAGAACAGGGCAAAGGATCTATGAAAATGAAGATGTCTTATGGGGAGTATCAATGGGTCAATGGATTTTACATGCCCAAGCAAATGACCATTAAAACGATGGGGATTAAGCAAGAGCTTACCCTGACGGAAGTGACTGTTAACAATGAGGAGACCCCTGACATTGTCATTCCGGAATCGATTCAGGCATTCATTGACGAGTCAAAGCAACCAGAAGAGCAACCAGAAGAGTCAGGAACACCAGCAGAATAAGCGATTGTCTATCGTTTCCAGATAGAGAGTTTTTTCTGCTGAGCCAGCTCTTCACGGGTGTGTTGTAGATCGTTTTCTAGTCTCGCCCGCAGTTGATCCATAGCGTGGAGTTCCGCCGATTTTTTGGCATTGTCTGCCTCAGTTTGACGGAGGGATTCTTCAAGGGCATGGATGCGCTCTTGTTGCTGGTGCATTAAATCCGACCAATTGTGAGCGATATCGTTTTTAAATGCAGAGATTTGTTCCAAACTTTTTGATACCTGGAGAAGACTGGCAGAGCTGGTTTGCACTTGCTGATTGGCTTCTTTGAGCAGCGCTGTTTGAGTGATGTGTGTTTGAGTGAGTGCCGCAACTTGTGATTCGAGCTCTGTCACCATAGCTTGAGCGTCGAATTCGTGCTGGACGGGCATTAGTGCCTCGAGCACCCAATGTTTCTTCGTGTCTTGTACGGTTGGGTTGTCTAGCCATTGCACAAAGTTTGAAACAATCTGATTCGGGTGGTGAGTTTCCTGAAATCGTTTGAGTGCACTCTTGGGAACCGTTTGGTTCAGCGCTGTTGAAATATTGGTGTGATCACTAAAATCAATGTGTTTACAGAGTTTAGGATGGTTACGACTCAAGATGTTGTCGTTGGCAGAGAGGATAGGGATACCGCACCCTAAATACTCCATGTGTCTGAATGCACATGCCAATCGCCGCTCTGGAGTGTTTGGGTTCATATCCACCCCCATCGTAGCCTGACTTAGGATTACTCGGTATGCAGTTCGATTGGTCCAAGTCTGGATAGTGAGTCTTGGATGGCTGATGGGGACAGCCTGATCTGGAGGTGCAAACCAGACCACGGTACCGTCTTGTCGAGCCTCTAGTACTTGTAGTAGGCTATCAAGATTCTTCCACGGATGTTGCCACGGCCAGACACGTCCTCCACCAACCAGTGTGAGATCTTTTGGGCGTGTATTTGGCAACACTTCAAGTCCGAGAGGGGTGACCAGAGTCCGTTTGTCAATGTCGTCAACGCCCATGACGCGCAGAAGAGCTTGCCAATGGTCTCGCTGATCTTCATGCGCGATCAGATACGCATCGGAACGAGCGATTGCTTGCAGTATGTGATGGCTGACTTGACCATCGTCACTCTCAAATAAATTTTCCAGCAAGCGCGGGGCGTATAAATCGACGACAATAGGGATGTTCGGAAGTGACTCTCTGGATGGCAATAGGGCGACATCATCCATTTGAGCACAGAATATGATGTCTGGCGATGTGTGGTGGATGTGTCTGTGGATGTGCGTTTTCCAGTTTCCTTCCACTTCTTGTTTGCAGAGAAAAGAGACCGCCAATGTTGGTAAACGTGTCTGGAGTCCCGAACACAGATGCTGCAGCCGTATGGATGCGCCACTTTGACTCTGATGTGGATGGGCGATCGGACTGTGATGAAGAATGGTTATGTGCATATGTAATAGTGTAACCAACTCGGAAACGGAAACTCAATAATCAGATGAATCCACAAGCGTCAATCCCCCAAATATTTGAGGTGATGCACTGAGCAATCGACTGAGAGCGGTCTTGTAGATTGGAAGCAAATGCTTCGTTTGGGTTATAATTGGTGTACTGTACGGAAGGAGGAACCATGATATTATCGCTTTGTCTATCGGTCGCTATAGCTGCGAATCCTTTTCGAGTGGAAGTGCAACCACTCTCGATGACTGAAAATGAAGTGCAAGATGTGCTGATCATTTTTGTCGTACCGGAGGGATACCACCTATATCAGGACATGATGTCTGTAGTGCCTAAAATAACAGAAGGGATTGTGTTTTCATCACCGATCTTTCCAATGGGGCAATTGAAAACAGATCCTGCAAATCCAGACCAACTGCGGGAAGTCTTTGATACGACTATCCAAGTCAAAGTGCCGGTGACTTCAAAGAAGTCTGGTGTCTATACGACAGAACTGACCGTGCAGTATCAAGGATGCAAAGAGACGCTCTGCTACATGCCCAAATCAGAGGTGGTTCCAGTGACGATTTCGGTGGAAGAAAATGCGGAACCAAAGTAGAAATGGTCAGATTTGGTCCATCCTGCAATGTCCATGAGGAGTCTGAATTTTTTGTGGTATAATCGTCGACACTCATTACATTTAACTGTGTGGTGTTTTTTTGATTGACCACTTTTGAGGTTCAACATGGAAAGTTTTTTTAATAGTGTAAACAATGTTTCTCAAGCCCAATTGTCCACCACTGTTTTGAGGTGGTATACCTCTTTAAAAGATACGAAAGATGGCAAGGTTTTACGCCGTTTAATGTCACTGGTTCTGTATCAGGGTCACTCTTCTGAAGGGAAAATCTCGAAGGAAGAATCATTGAGTTATTTCAATGGTCGTTTTGAAGAATTATGCTCGATGGATCCGCTTCTGGGTAAGTATTTGACTGCATGGGTCTCGCAAGATGAGGCTGCGTTGAAAAATCTGCGACAACGATTGCTCGTCTTTTCGATAGAATCTCAGCAGTTTCGGGCTCAAAGATACATTCACACTGCTGCGATAGACTTGCGAGATTGGAAAACGGCAACGCTGTTGCACTCTAAGTTTGCACAGACCATTAAAGATCTTCAATGGTGGTGGAACAAACCTCCAAGGCCAGGAAGTGAAAGAACGCTGCGTTCTTTACGTACCAAGCTGGAAAGGTCGTTTTTGCAATGTACTCCGGAAGAAGAACTGGATGCATTATTTACAGTACTTCAGAAGCCTTATGTCTTGAAAAATAAAACAGAGTTCAATTATGTTTTGCGCTACTTCTTAGGTGATTTTCGAATGGAGAGCTATGGCAGAATGATTCGTAATATTCACGGGTATCGTGCGTCCATGTATCAGATGGCAGGACCCGTACCTTTTCACAATATCTCAGATCGTCGAGGTGCGTTGTTTGCTTCTTTGACGCCTGATGCAGTTGAAAAGTGGATAGGTTCGTTACCAGATATGCCTCCAACATCGGCTGCATTAGCGTGTCGTGCGTTGGCACATGTTTCATTGAGCGACGAACATGTCGAGGCGATAAAACGGTTTGCCATTGAGAAGCAACATGCAGATGCAGCAGTGTTGGTCTTGTTTTATCAAGGTTTCAGTAGACAACTCTCAGCGGGTCAAAACGTATATACCTTTGATGTGAAAG
>CALDQI010000578.1:0-5243 GCA_937911635.1 uncultured Pseudomonadota bacterium
ATCCAGAAGCGTTCGCACTGAGAGCAGTGTTGGAGTAAGTGGGATCTGGGGATAGCACCACGGTTGGTTGAGATGGTGGTGTGTTCACTCGGAAAGTAATCAGATCTTCTGCGACAAGTCCGTTGGAATCTACAACAGAAAAGGTCACAGAATGAACACCGGCTGATATTGTGCTGCTTGGAAACTGAGAGATACCAGATGAATTGGCACTGCCCGAAAATAGTTCACCGTCGATGCTACTCGTCCAAGTGGTTTGCAATGTGTTGACGGCATCTTCGCCATCGGTAACAGTCCCTTGAAATACAACTAAGTCACCGATGTCGTAGATATCTCCATTGGTAGGGCTGTCTATGGTTGCAGTCGGTGGTTCACCAACGTGCAAGAATCTAGTGTCTTGACATATAGCACCCACTTCATCGGTAACTTGAAGCGTGATGACGTGCGTATTTGCTGAGAAACCAGAATACGAAAAGGAGAGGTTGCCAGCTGAGTTCATCGAACCTGTACCCAAGACCCCATCTTGATCAGATAGCCACTGCACTTGGAGATCGGTACTGGGTAGATCTGCATCGGTTGCAGTACCCGTGAACAATACGGTTTCTCCTAGCAAAACGGTTTGCTGATCTTCTGGGGAGAGGATTTGACACTCGGGTACATTGTTTTCACCCCCGACCTGAATCACGACTTCCTCAACGGTTGTTTTTCCAGCTGTGTCCGTGACCGAAAGTTCGATGGCATGTTGTCCCTCTGACAAATAGGTATAGTCAGATATCTCTCCGGAAGAATCCGGGATGGTGTTCAAAACGAGGGTGCCGTCAATATTTGAAGACCATTCAATGGTGAGATCTTCTACGGCATCTTCGAGGTCTTCCACCATAGCGGAGAATTGAATTAGGTCACTAGAATAGTTTTGCTGACTGGGCACCGGAGTCAAAATGACGGCGACGGGTGCTTCCGTTGGATTGACGGTAATTGAAATTTCCTCCATGGCTCCCGAACCTTGTGGGTCTCTCACGGTAGCGATAATCGAAGAGTCTTCCGGTGTGAATACGGCTTCGCAAAATGCATCCCCTGCAGGACTTGGGATACTCCAGTCACAGACAATTTCATCTCCAACGTACCAAGCTACTTGTAAATCTTCAAATGCATCGTCATCATCAGATACCTGTGCCCGAAAGTTCTCGATGTATCCCTCTTGAAGGCTTGCCCCATCTGAATGTGAAACGATACTGATTGTCGGTGCGATATTCTGTTGTTTTTCAATGACGCTTTCTCCCGTGCACGCAAGCAGGGCAATGAGACTTGAAAATCTGATCATGAGTTCTCCATTGTATAAAGATGACAGTACAAATCATTCTATACATGTTGTATGTGTCTTGCAATACGATTCCAATAGTCCAACGGTATGTTTGAATGACTACTATGATCGTAAAGTCAGTGCACGAAGAAATCTTTAATACGGACTGGTTTGAGATGCATCAGGGTAACAGTTGCAATTTTCAATCACGGACGTGAGTATTGTGGCATGAAAATATGGATCGTTTACCATCTCCTTTTCTGCAGGTGTCAGGTGTTGCAACGTATAGATTGGATCATCCCAAAATTGTTTGAGTGCAACGAGACTACAACCAGAATTTTCCCAAGCTTTTTCGAAGTCGTCTACCATAGGAAATGGATCAAAACCGGATGAAGGTTCTACAGCAACTCTATGACGAAACAACAACTGTTCACCTGCTAACATTAACATACTGCATTCATTAAATCTTCGGTTACCAGATGAGTAGAATTGTTTTATTGCACCGCCATCATCGTAAGACAGATAGAGTTGGTGTCCAAAGATACACATTGATTTTGCAAGGTCAGTGTCCTTAGACGATATCGGAGACCAAGATTCCGCGGGAAGGATTCCTTGCAGTACGGCAACTTCATAGGCTTCTCGTTCCATATTCAGCAAGTGGATACCCATTGCAGAGAATATGAAGACCTCCGTTCCTTGATACAATCGAGCGAGGTGACGGACCTCTTTTAATGCAGGGAGAACGTCTTCATTTTGAATCCCTGTTGCCAACCGGACCTTAGCGACGGCTAATAATCCTTTAACAAAAGGAATGGGCATCTCTGCCGGGGGCATTGTGGGAGGAGTCGACAGCAGTTCTGAATATGGTCCAGAAGATGTGGGATCCCAGTAGTCAAAGTTGAGTAAGCGGTTCAACAAATCATCTTCGGGGTACGCTTGGATATCCAAGGTGCTGAACTCGCTGTCACTGATCAATGCATGCTGTTCATCGGATAGACTGTTCCACCAAGTCTCTTGGTCGGGCTCAGAGTGACCTTCGTCGAGTGGTATATAAGGATTGAGGATTGTCCCTGCATCTGTAGTGCTTCCAGGTGGAAAAAATGCATCGATCGTCGAAATGTGATCAAAGTCTGTCAAGAGTGTGCGCAGTGCGGTCGGATGATAATGAAGATCCTTTACGTTGTAGGCTGAGACGGATTGTAATAGGAATATGCCTATACCCCCAATAAGTGCACCGACTCCAACCAGTACTAGTACAATATACAAAATCCGTTTCATGTTTAAACCTTGAAATGGGGGCAGGCAAATGATGCTGTGATCATCGTGAGAAGAACAAAATGGGTCTTTAAAAGTAGGATGAACAGGCTTTTAGATTTAAGAAGCCTGTGTTTCCATCGGACCTAAGTACCCCATCACCATCCCATTCAGGTTGAATATTCTTATCATCAAGTAAAGTGGGGAATAATAAGGGACTCAGAATCCATCCTTTTATTGAACGCCGATTCAACTATATCAGATTGTTGGATATATTTTATACATACACATGTGAGAATGGATTTGAGCAGACCATAGATTGGCTATTGAAGACTCTCTTCTGTCTAAGAAACATTCTGGCAATAGTACAGAGCCATGTGATTACGATACAACCATTTGGAATTGGTTTATTTAAGAACACTATGTACAGTGTACAGTTGGGATTTTTAGAGGGTGTATACTTCAGAAATCTACTTTTAAAGTATAAATGCACGAGGTGAGATTTTGGATGAAGAACAATTATTATCAAATCCATTGACATAAAATAAAATCAAAAAATAGCTGCGTGATCACTGTGGACTGTCGGATGACCAATGTGATCGACCATCCGTCGGTATGGATTATAGATTCTTCAATATGTGCATAGTATACATATATACACATAATTTATTCGTCCCTATAACTTAGAGGTATGTATTTATGGGATGGTGATAGAATATGTAAGTGTAGACGTTTCATCAAGGTGAGAACATAATATGTCGACATGGCAAAATACATTGGCTCAAATAATTATGCAGCGAGAGTACTCCACACAGCAGAGCCTTGTGGATGCCCTAGGAGAGGTTGGATTCAGCGTTAATCAAGGCACTGTTTCTCGCGAGCTCAAGCGAATAGGGGTGCGTAAAGTTGGGGGCGTATATCGTTTGGGTGCCCGAATGAAACATGGTGTTCCCATCCATTCAATCGCCGTCATCGCGACTGGAACGATGGCTGTATTGAAGACTCAACCGGCGTTTGCGGCTGTCCTTGCTCACCGTATTGATTTTGGTGAGATTCCAGGTGTTTTGGGAACCATTGCCGGTGATGATACCGTGTTTGCAGCCCTGTTTGATCATTCTGCATATGGTCGTCTATGTGATTTTTTAGGCTACTCAGAATAGCCCAATCCATTAAATAAAGGATGTTTGTTGCTCGGATGTCAATGGGACAGAATTCATCGTTGAAGACATCAACGATTGAGAACTTATTGCCGAGCCTCTAACAAAAATTCGATAATTCTAGGATTGGTACCACCGTCAATATCTGGTGGCACTTCATGTCCTATATCGTTCATTCGGTAATGAATGACACGCCGACCGTTGGAACAGTTTTCCCATTCCATCTTGACATGAGCACCCACATCTATCTCTGTAGGAGTCTCATCGCATCCATTGTGAGCAGCCCATGTGGCGGCACTTTCTTCTGCCGGCATGAAATCGTGTCCCAGTACGCCAATCCCACCTTCATATGGACACGCGTTGTCTTCGGTGCCCATAAATTGCATGACTGAGAGCGGTGCGCCATCGGGTTGTGGTTGATTTTCATACAATAGTTGGGACACCTGAGGTACAATCGCGACAAACAGGTCTGACTCAATGCCAATTTTGTGTGTCAGTGCAGATCCGTTGGAAAAGCCTGTACCAACTGGCTTAGAAACATCTACACCAGGAGTATCTTCCAATAAATCCATCATCATACGGACAAACTCAACGTCATCAGCCTTCGAATCTTCTCGTCCGATATTCCAAGAGTTTTCAATTCCGTTCGGATAGACTCCAATAAATTCACTACTTTCGATACTTGGTGCATATTGTTCAATGAATTGAGATCCATTTCCACCGGCCCCGTGAAAAGCAAAAAGTAAAGGTGTACTCCCAGAGCCGTCGAAATCTCTAGAGACATGGACTAGGAAGCTGCGTTCTACCATTTCACCTTCAACTTCTTGTTCAACGAAGATTTCGTTGACACCCGGTTCGAGGTCCAAAACGGTTTGGGACTCTTCTTGTTCTTCAGTATCCTCTGTGTCCTCTGTATCTTGTGTCTCTTCTTCTTGAGCAGTATCCTCTACTGTTTTTGTTCCTGTGCAGGCAGTGAGAAGACCAATGAGTGTGAGCCATGGGGTCATAATGTTCTCCAGTGTGATTTTGTGGTCCAGTATACTCGATGTGGGTTAGGAAGTGACTGCCAAAATGATTTGTAACTTGAGTCTATGGCAATTAATTTCAATGTGCATCTAAGTCCAAGAGAGATAGAGTGGAAAGTTCGGCATGGATTTCAATCGCCTCCATTTGCGCCGTCGGTGCAATGTCACCGGGGCCCAGTTTGGCCGTTGTGATTCGCAATACAATTGCCGGTGGTCGATTGCAAGGTGTACTGACTGGCGTGGGTCATGCACTCGGTGTGGGGTGCCGGCCAGATGGCCTGGACCAAGTCGGTGGTGGTGGTCGATGGCGACGTGCCCGTCCACGATGAGGAGGCGGTGATCGAGACGATCATGCGTCGTTGTGATTTCCGCCGGGACCTCGAGTTCGTTCGCGGCCCCTTGGACATCCTCGACCATTCCGCGCCGGGGATCGGGGCGGGCATGAAGATCGGGTTCGATGCGACCGTCAGGATGCCCGGGGAGGAGACCGGAGAAGTGGGGCTCGAACCA
>CALDQI010000579.1:0-7724 GCA_937911635.1 uncultured Pseudomonadota bacterium
CCAGTCAAAGTGCGAAGATGATCCCAGCGGACAAAACGTTCTATGCCGTGAGAGATGTGACCAGTACCGTTTCCTCTCTGCCACTCATCACAGGTTCAATCATCTCAAAGAAGGCGTCGGAAGGACTCTCTGCACTTATTTTGGATATTAAAGTCGGCTCGGCGGCGTTTATGAAAACCGTTGAAGAGGCAGAGGCCTTAGCACACAGTATGATTGAAACCGCTCAAGGCTTGGGTGTACAAACCAGAGCACTGCTCTCCTGGATGGAGAATCCAATTGGGACGATGACTGGAAATGCATTGGAAATCCAAGAGTCGATTGACATCCTAAATGGCGGAGGACCTGAAGACTCGGTCGCCATCACAGCCCTTCTAGGAGCTCATCTTTTAGAAATGACCGGTAAGGCAACGTCCGTAGAAGAAGGGGAAATGATGCTCCGAGAATCATGGAAGGATGGTAGCGCCATGGCTGCTTTTAAAACCATGCTGCGCAATCATCATGTTGATGGTACAGTAGTTGAGGCTTTATGTACTCAGCCAACTTCGGTATTACCGCAGGCTCATCATCAGACTCCACTTAAAGCCAACAAGTCAGGATTCATTGAATCTATCGATGGCATGTCTGTAGCATTGCTGGGACTAAAAATGAAAGCCGGTAGAGCCAAAGTTGGTGATATCATTGATCCAGCTGTCGGTGTTGAATTACTCAAACAACCGGGAGATCGTATTGATTCTGGGGAAGCTTGGTGCATCGTTCACCATAATGATCCATTGGACCCCACATGGTCTGAAATGAAAGCTAAATTCATTCAGGTTGTAGATTCAAAACCAGCTGCAAAGTCTCGAGTGATCAAAGTCGTCCGGTAAATTCAACCATATACCCATATACCCATATACCGGTGCAAAACACTCAACCTCAGTATATTTTTGTATACAACTTTGGCATAACGATGAATTCATCGCAATTGCTCTCTTCCGAGTTCATTCACCGGTCAACCTTAATTACAGAGTCCAGGGTTTCTTAGGCGAAATAAGAAATTTTCGCAGTGTGTTTCTTGCAACTTTGATTGAACACCTCGAACAGTATGGATTCAAGTCCAATGGTGTCATGACATCGCCTTGCATTCGTATAAAGGTCTTCTTGCATTTGGGACAGACACATTGTACAGGTTTAATATAAGCCATGATGAACTCCATGAGATGTACGATTGTACGATTGCTATATACAGAGTACACGAAGCAAAGACTCGCCGTCGAATTTTTTAGTGCTCTTTACTGGAATCGGTCAACAGCTGATTCAGTACATCCAGTTCCTGATCGGTCAAGTCTCGCCAGTCTCCAATCGGTAGGTCCAAATGGATGTTCATGATGCGCACTCGTTTAAGCGCCACAACATTGTACGATAAATACTGACACATTCGGCGTATTTGTCGATTGAGTCCCTGCGTCAAAATAATCCTGAAGGTATGAGAACTCACTTTGTTTACAACACATGGACGCGTCACTGTGTCTAGAATGGGTACCCCACTGCGCATCTTCTTTAGAAAGTTCTTCGATATCGGCTTGTCCACTCGAACGACATACTCCTTCTCATGATTGTTTCTAGCCCGCAGGATTTTATTGACGATGTCACCGTCATCCGTCAGTAAAATCAACCCCTCGGATGGTTTGTCTAAACGTCCGATTGGAAATACACGATGAGGATAGTTCACCGCCTTGATGATATTCCCTTTGACTCTGGAGTCTGTTGTACAGGTAATCCCTACGGGTTTATTGTATGCGATGTAAATATGGGGTCTTTCATGCGGTGTGACGTCTTTACCATCCACTGCCACTCGATCTCCAACCGTCACCTTCGTCCCAAGTTCCGGCACCTTACCATTGATGGTCACTCTTCCCTGATCGATCAGCTTATCCCCCTCTCTTCTAGAGCAAAAGCCAATCTCACTCAAATACTTGTTTATACGAATTGGTTGCATGGAACCTCTATGTCAACAGAACGCCGCCAGACTTCATGAATAAGGCTGGCGACCATCACATGTACTATTGCTTCGTCCAAAGACTCGATATGTACCCAGAGCAAGTACGAATGGACTGACCGGATTCGGGATCATCTATACATACCAGTTCCATATAGTTCACCATTCGAACCGTTTTATCATCGATGAACACCCCTTCACTATACCCATAGTTGAGTTGAACCACACAATTCTGTTCTTGACTGATTTGCTCCACTGGAAAATTCTCTTTCCACTGATCGTATTGCGTTAAAATAGCTGGAACGGAGCACACAAATCTAGCATTACCACCGCTGGACCCACACACATCCCAGAGACTTTTATTGTAACTTTGGACCGCATCGATACTGGTAGCACTTGAGTCATACCAGTATCCGGTGTCGCTATAATTAGCCGTATTGCCAAACTCATAGGTTAGGTTTAAAGAATTTTGAAAGACCCCTGCCGCGGGACAGGCAGAATTAAAATCAGAAGTATACTCTGACTCCAACCAAACGCCTTCTGAAACGGAAGGTGAGTATTGGGAGGTACAGCCAAGCAAGGCTATCAAGAATAAGACACGCATAATTGTTTCTCCTACATTACCTTCGTGCGGGACCGAAGTGCCAAGTATAATCCACCCACGGGATAGGTCCGAAAGTGAATCCCTCGGAATACAAAGAGTAATGGGTTGTATCCAACACGGGGTCATACAGTGTTGCTGAGTCTACAGCATTGAGAAACACCAAACCAAAATCCCACGTTGCCCTTGGATATCCTTGACTCGCAATCGATTGACCAAACCACTGATAACTCTCACTTCGATTGCCGATGAATCGAAACGCCAATGAGTTGATTGATGCTGTGAAAGGACTCCGTCCATCCGCCATGATATCAAGGTTCAACAACAGCCAATTTTCTGTCACAACGGCCAAACGATCTGACAATCGTTTGTGTCCAGCAACCATCACTGGATGGGATATGCTACCGTTGGAAAATACTTGTTCATAGGCAACACCAGTTGCCACAGTCACATGAGAATTGAGGTCTCCATATGTGGCGGAAACAAATCCGATGCTAAGAGGTGCAGTAGGCGTATCGTCGTCAAATGCTCCTGCAAACGGTAGGAAGAACACCTCCGCGCCCCCTCCAACGTGCCATTTTTCATTGATCTGTTTTGCATATTTCCCTCCTACAATAGACACTAAGGGAAATGGAACAGTCGTTCCGACAAGCAAGGTAACGTTGTCAGTAACGCCCAATACTCCAGAGGTAAAAAGCAACTTCTGAGAAACGTACCCTTGCCCTTGCTGGAGTGGGATCGATGAGGGAGCATATAAGTATCTAGATGCAGCTGGATTTTGAAAGGAAAAATTGCCGACACTGGGAGCAAACTCCGGCTCTTCATCTACTATGGCTTCCTCATCCTCAACAGGATCAACCACTTCAGTAACCGTCTCTGGCTCCGTCTGAACTTCTGGACCTTGGGTTATCTGTACAATGGAGGTGATGCTTTGATTTGCAATCTCTTGCACTCCGCCAGAGTCCATGTAAAACCGAATGGAGTCGGTTGATTGTGGAGTCCAAATCAGCAACTGCTGAAACTCCACCGAACCTGTTAATACAATACCGTTCGCCAAGGTCATTTGAACAGGCAACATCGACAACGGAGCTTCAGTTGGCTGAAGCTCCTCAGCCAACCCATCTGTTTGCACATCAGATTTTTCTATCGGTTGATCTATTGAATCAGCCTCCACAGACGATTCAACCGGTTGGGCTAGACCAACTGTGGATCCAAATAAAACAAAGTACAGCATACATCTCTCCAACTGCGATAGATATGTCTAGACAAGTAACTCAGTGCCAATATAGTCAATGAATCCAGAATCTCCCATCGATGTAGTACCGGATTACAAATCTATGGATCGAACTATTCTTTATACTCGTAATTGTCTCGAACATTCTGACTTATATAGGTTGCCAGTCCGCGCCCCTTTTCTGCGAGTCGCTTCATCTCTACAATGTGATCTGCACCTGTTGAAGCATTTGAGTAATGGTAAATGTCTCCACCTACCCATTGTACGCGAATACCATCGGCGAGGATTTCATAGTTCACTACGCCCGATTCGTTACTTAAATTTTTATATTTGGTCATTTTGCTCTCCTATGTGGATGTTCCTGAACAATATAATATATTCTGTCCATTCGTAAAATAAGTTCAACGCAAGATTAGTGGTCCGGCATCAGGAGAGACAACACAAAGTAAATTATTCCTGGTGACCCGAAGCCAAAGAAGAATGACAGAACAAACACTACTCGAATAACAGTTACATCAATACCTGAGTACCGCGCAAGCCCTGCACACACACCCGAAATTTTTGCTTCACTTGGAACCTTCGCCAACTTCCCCATAACATTCTCCCATGTCAATTTTCCATGCACAGTATACCTAAATGTAGATAATCTTGGCTATCAAATTCCTAAAAATTACGTTAGTGTCTTTACTGTAATTCGAGGTGTCTATGAATCGTTTCCATCCCACATCACTCAGTATATTTCTGTTTTTGAGCTGCACTCCAAAAAATGATGACTCTGGTCTGGTAGACTCAAACATCGCCTCGTGTTTGACCGACGGTACACCGACAGAATCTTTTGAACTTTTTCCGAATCTACCCACTACGCAAATCCATGCGGATATTGCCTTTGACGGTCAATTAATTTGGACCGTTTTCAACCTACCCAACAACGAGAGTGACTTTGATGTGTATCTTGGAGCCATCGATTGTACTGGGAATGTCGTGGTCGAGCCACAACAGATACTCAATATACCAGGGCTCAATCAAACCACTCCCCGAATTGCCATATCAAATGACAATATTCTCATTGCAGCGCAGGCGGATAACGGAAACAGTGCAAACAATCTGTCGATACACCTGTATGTTCAAAGTGTAGATGGGACGTACATCTCCGAGAGAGAATGGACACCAATCATCGACTCTACAGAAATCGGTAACCGATGGCTCCCCAGTATTTCAGGTGACAGCGACGGGTTTTGGCTAGCGGCAGCGGCAGCCAACGGGGCGCACTTTCAAACGGCTGTACAACGGTTGAACTCCGATGGAGAAGATGTCGGATCCCCATTTTGGGTGGGTCCCAACACCTATGCTGTATTTCCAAACATTGATGGTACATCGACAGAATTCGTTGCCGCTTGGGAGAGTGGAGATGATTCTGTGCAATGGGTAAAGGGCTCTGTAAACGGCGGGGATCCCGACCATATCGAACAGTCAAACTCCAGTTCACCCAAAGTTCTTTGGAATGGTGGAAATCCCACCGTCTTTGCGAATAGACGCACTCCACTCGCCGTTACCATGAACGATGCACAACTTTCGTTGCTTGGAAACTCACACTTTCCAAATGCGGCTGTCGGTTCAACCCATACCTTCATCGGTTACTTTAAAATCCAATCTGGGTATGCAAACGATGTATACATCTCCACTTTGCTAGATGAAAACATTGCAGAACAGGATCTCTTGATTGAGAACAATACTCCTGCGGCACTCTATCGCCCTGCAGTGACAACTGTTGGTGAGGATTCATTTCTACTGGTTTGGTCTGGTGGACAGAATCCAGACTTTATGCTCACTGGACAATTTATCGATTTAACGACCGCTGAATAATCCAAAGAACAATATGCTGCCCATACTATTTGTCCTGACTGCAGGCTTGTATTCTTCGATTGGACTTGGAGGTGGAAGTACCTACATTGCCTTAATGGTTCTGGTTGGGGTTTCAACCTCAGAAATACCAATCACCGCTTTGATTTGTAACATTTGCGTCGTCAGCATCAATCTCCTTCGATATAGGGGAACTCCTTTTCCCTATCGAACGCTGGTTCCGTTGCTATGTGCATCCATTCCGATGGCCTATCTTGGTGGCCAAATGGAAATCTCACCTGAATTCTTTCAACTACTACTTGGAACGATACTGATCATCAGCGGATTTTCCATCGGAATTAAAAGAGACCAGGTATCCTTTACCATTCAGATGACACTGATCCACTGCCTCATCATCGGAAGTATTTTGGGTGGACTTGCAGGATTGGTTGGTATTGGTGGAGGGATATTTCTAATTCCCATATTGCATGCCTACAATATTGAACCGGCTCAGATTGCACGGATTTCATCTGGATTCATATTGTTCAACTCCATAGCGGGACTCCTTGGACAGATCGGTAAAATCGACAACTTCCTATTCCCTTTTGGTTTGATGTTACTGGTGATCGCAGTCTTGATTGGTGCGCTACTGGGTACCCAACTTCATTTAAAACGCTTAAGTAAAACTCACCTTCAACGAATATCAATGATTTTGATTGTTGGTGTCGGATGTCGATTGCTATTGGAAAGCTGGAATCATTTTAGTGCCACATAACCTCGAGACCTCCCTTTCCGAGTTTATCACTTATATCCGTTACAATTGGTATTCTAGCCTCTGAAATGTAGACCATACAGATAAAGCACATTACATACCAAACAACCATCCAAACACCAAACCATGACACTGACTAGCATTCTGAAAAGACTCAATCAAAGCACCCCTTTTGACGAAGAACAGTTCAAAGGGTTCCTACAAGATATCTTGGGTTGGAATGAGTTTACGATTGCTCGAGAAAATCTGCCCGTTCACCTACATGAGGCTACCGAAGAATTCTCTCGCCTCTATACATCGAAGCGTTCGACTACATATGTTTGGATCCTGAAACTAAAACGTCAGAATCCACATGCTGAACAGGCTCTCTTAGATTTCATTGCTCAAAAGGAGTCCGAATGTATGGTGGTCATTCGATATCCTGAAGTCAAAAACTGGAAACTGGGCTGGGTCAGTCTCATTGACGAACAATCCCAATATAGATGGATGGACATCGGCAATGAATATACCAATCATACTTGGGCACAACTGCTGTTGAACCATCATCAAGCAACAACTACGACTGCACGAACTTTCAAATCACACTTCCATCAACCACAACTTCAAAACATCTTGTTAGGCAGAGTAAAACAGTGGAAAAGATACACACTAAACAATCTTCACCACTCTAGTAGCGCAGGAACGTTCAGTGGCTCAATAGAGCTGTGCATCGAGTTGTTTTTACAGGTGTTTGTACTAACCATCATTGAGAAAAAGGGCTGGCTTCATTTTGGAGAAACTAATGACTACTTGAGGGAATTGTTCAAAGCAGGAGGTGTTGATTCCAACACATTCTATTCATCTAGATTGAAGCGACTTTTCTTTGAAGGTCTTGCAATTAAAGGTAAGCAAAACGAACCGATGACATACGGCGAGGTTGCATTCCTTAATGGTGGATTGTTTGAAGAGTCAAAATACGATAAAGCAATCAGTGACTTACCCGACGAGATGTTTGAACCGCTTCTCGGTGAAAATGGATTGTTTTACAACTATAATTTTATTAGGTTTCTTTTCATCATTATAATTATACTGCTCTTCTTGCCCAGAGTCAAGTATATTCTCTTGTGCTGTCTGCTCACAATCATATAGTCTCATCTTGGCACGATCAATACCTACAATAAAACGTTTATAAACAGAAATATCATTGTAGCGATTCTTCAATTGCTTCACCATAATCTGTCCCAACTGCTCAAGTTCCTCAGTGCTAATAAGGGCAAACATAAGATCAGCAGTAGCAGGGAGACCAAAGGACTCAGAAGTG
>CALDQI010000580.1:0-1718 GCA_937911635.1 uncultured Pseudomonadota bacterium
GTCATATGGAATTCAACAAGGTCATTCCCATAATAGACATTGCCATCGGACGGCGAAAGAATGGATGCAGTTGGAGGAAGATTGCTTCGGACAGTCGGATTGATCTCCGAAATGCCAGCGGCTCCTTGTGGGTCTTTAACCTCGGCGATGACCTGACTGGTCGATGGCGTCAGTGCAAAAGGGCAAAAGGATTCTCCTTGTGCTGAAACAGGGGTCCAGTCACAAACAACAGTACCCGAATTGGTCCATCTGACGAGCAGATCAGGAAAATCATTGTCATCATCCGATACACTGGCACGGAACTCTGTATCAAATCCCTCGACGATCATTGATTCTGTGGTGTGCGAAGTAATGAGAATTTGTGGTGGGAGATTTTCTATTTTCTCAATGATTTGTTCCTGTCCGCACCCAAATAGAACGGTCCATAGAATTGACAGGCTCATAATTTTCTCCGTACATCATATAGTGACATCGTACCGTCTTTTGGTATTTTCGTCACTTGCATTTGACTTGCATTCACTCACTTGCTAACTTTAGAGTATGAAGAAGTCCATCCAAGAGTGTAAAGCACTACTGCGTAAAGCAGGTTTAAAGAGTACTGTTACCAGAATAGCCGTATTACAGCATCTTTGGCTGGAAGATAGACCAATGTCTCATTCTGATCTAGTTCAAACATTGGAACAAGTTGGTGATCAAGCAACGATCTATCGTACGTTGGTCTCCTTTGTAGATAAAGGTATTGCCCGTATTGCGAGTAATGTGACTGGAATCGTACGATATGAAATCGTTGAAGAAGGTGAAGGGGCACATACGATCCATCCCCACTTTGTATGTCAGGATTGCGGTGTGGTGACTTGCTTGCCTACATCAACGGTCATTACCACGATTGATCCGTCGTGGAAAGAACGATTGCAACACTCAAAACTCCAGTTTCTGGGAACCTGTGCCGAGTGTGAACTTCCGTAGGGAAGGTTGGTTGTTTGAGCCTGACTGTTAAGCTGGGCTGAGCAATATAAGATTGGAACAGACCTTCTTGCATACGGCTAAGATAGAGGATTAAGGTTACTCTGAGAAGAATCTGTACACCTGAATGCCACATTGGTGGTCTCTCGCTGGTTTTCCTGTATATTTAATAAAAAGTGTATATTTATCAAACTTGGAGTACAGTATGAGTCCTTTGTCAGGGATAGTAGATCCTACATTGTATGATTTTGCGATCCACACATTGAACGGCGAAGAGTTTGATCTAATGAAGCTCAAAGGGAAAGTGGTTCTGATAGTCAATACTGCTAGTAAGTGTGGGTTTACCCCTCAATATGCTGGTCTGGAAGAGCTGTATCGCAAATATGGAGACCGAGGTTTTGTGGTGTTGGGAGTTCCATGCAATCAGTTTGGTGCTCAAGAACCGGGAACGCCAGAGGAAATTCAGCTGGGCTGTACCATGAACTATGATGTGACGTTTCCACTGTTAGAAAAGGTAGATGTCAATGGGTCGAATGCACATCCATTTTTCATTTGGCTTCGTCAGGAATGTCCCGGACTCTTTGGTACTACCATCAAATGGAACTTCACCAATAACATCAACTTCATTAATCTTATATTTGCTCCCTTCATTCACATTAAAAGTTATGAAAATTGATTTTTTATCTCTTGATAAACTAATTTGTGAAGATTCAATAGAAAATTTTAGATAGCCTCTATCTCTATAAAATGATTCC
>CALDQI010000581.1:0-2872 GCA_937911635.1 uncultured Pseudomonadota bacterium
GGTTCTGTATCATACATCCCGCCAAGTTCTATCCAGTCAGGAAATGTTGCTTCCTTTACATTCTGTTCTTCTGGTGTCTGTGCTTGGGCAAAACTTATCCACAACAACGCAATCATCACTCCTCCACTACAAAAGGTATCTTATCTCCTTTCGACCAACTCGATACGATATTTATTAAGCCAGTCTGTATTTGGGTACCCAATACAGGATGATACCCTGCAGCATGTGGTGTGCACAAAACATTGGGGTATCGTACGGCTTTGCTCAAAGATAAATATGGTTCATTCGGAAAGACATCCAACCCCAAAAAGTCAAGTTTTTGGTGCTCGATGGCATCAAGAGATCCCTCTACGTCGACCAACTTCCCACGGGCGCAGTTGATTAACGTCATCCCATGACACTGCGCTAACCATTCAACATTGACCATCTGATGTGAGGAGACATTGTGAGTACAACTGAGCAACGTTGCATCGACAGTCCTCGTCAAATCTTGAAACGTCGAGGGTTTCACAAAAGATATACTCTCCGGTACACCTTGCGGATCAACACCATACAACTCTGCTCCTAGAGACTGGAGGATATGACACAATCGGATACCAATCACACCCAGCCCTACAACACCGATGCGTTGATCTTGTATTCGTATCGGTTCATACTCTGTCAATCGATGCCGAGTCCAGTCGTTGTTCAATGCATCCTGCTGAAACTTCCACTGACGGCGATTGGCGTGAAAGAGCATGGCCAAGATACTTTCTACAACCGCATCTCGGCGCAACAAAGGCATACGAACCGGAATGATTCCTTTGATGTGCATCAGTCGCCAATCCAAATGTTCAAAGCCAGACGTCGTGGTAATTACCATTTTCACACTGGGCAAACGTTCGAGTTCCAATGCTCCAATCGGCTGTTTGGAATGTACAACAACAATCTCTGCATCTGAATATTGGCCTACAACCTCTACCCATTCTGAAAATAAGTTTTGCTCAAGTGCAATCTGTTCAGACCGTTCATATACAGACTGTCCCCAACGGCTCAATCTCGGCTTTGATAGTTTTACAGTCATACCTTCAATACAGGAGGCACGTACTGCGCTGCTCCATAAATGCAGGCAGCTCTACATTCATCTGCGCTAGAAGTTCAGCGCTGCCAACTCCCCGCTCTAGACCTTCTCGGATCTCTGCGCATCCAAACAGTAGATCGATGGCTATCGGGTCGTCAACATATTCATAGGTCTCCGTTCGCCACTTAAAATGATCTGCATTTTCCTTGAGCAAGGCTTCCAAACAAACAATGCCAAGCAACAACGGATCTAGCGCCGTGCGATCAGTGATGATGATTTCAATACCGTGACACACTTCACCTGCATGTTTCTGAAAGCGTGGTTCAAAGGTCGCAGCTCGGAAGATACATCCCACCAGCCCGTTGTCCTGTGAGATGGTTCGAATGATCGACAATAAGTTCTGTTTGTTGACCCAAGGAGCACCAAAGAGGTGAAAGGGTCTTGTCGTTCCACGTCCTTCGCTAATATTGGTCCCTTCAATCAGACACATCCCAGGATAAATGACAGCCGTCTCTACCATCGGCATATTTGGAGAGGGATATATCCAGGGCAACGGGGTCTCATCATAGAATGTCGATCTATCCCATGCATCCATTTCCCAAATCCGAAGGGGGCAATCGTGTCCGCAGAAGCGTTTAAAGAACAGCCCCAACTCACCCATCGTCATTCCATGCTGGGTTGGGATTGGATACGCAGAAACAAAAGATTCAAACCCCTTATGCACAATATTACCCCGAACATCCACACCGTTGATTGGATTTGGACGATCCAGCACCCAAATCTCCGTATTGGTCTGGGCTGCGACTTCCATGATGTACCCTAAGGAGGCTTGATACGTATAGTATCTTGAGCCAATATCTTGGATATCAAACAGCAACACATCCAAGTCTTCAAGGGTGTCTGCTTTGGGATGTAAACTGTCTTCTGTCTCACCATATAAGGACACCGTTTCGATGGTCATCTCATAGCCAGCTTCATCAACAGAAATCATATCTTGAGCCGTCGCATCAATCCCATGTTCTGGTCCGAAGATTCGACGCACAGGCACATTGTGCTCCGCCAACAAATCCAGCAAGTGATTCCCATGCTGGTCAATCGCCGTATGATTGCAACAAACCCCTAAGACTTTCCCATTGAGCTCCTCAATGTGTTCAAACAATCGATCCAAACCTGTTTTCATGCCATCTCCAACCAAGAATACATAGAAAATGTAGTCGTTCGCATTTGGATTTGCCAATAAAATTCTTGACTCGTCAACGAAGAGTGACAAATGACCACCAGTCGGTTAAAATACCAACAGTTTATATTTGTATTGGAGTCATACAATGTCCGAAAAATCCGTCGTTTCCATAGTTCGCACCACTCCCAAAACTGTTCTTTCAGACTATGGTCGATTGATGGATCTTATTGATTACACTTCCATCTTGGATCCCAAAAAAACAACCATATTGAAGAACAACATCTCGTGGCATATGTTGTACCCTTCTGCCAACTCGACACCTTGGCAAGTTGAAGGCGTTGCACAAAAACTGCAAGCTGATGGGTATGATGATTTGGTTGTGTTGGAAAACCGAACGGTTGTAACACAAGCAAAGAAAGGTGAGTTCCTCAATAATTTTACTCCCGTACATGAAAAGTATGGATTGCCGGTAAAATACAACTTCAATCCTGCAGATATGAAATGGGTCACCTACGAGCCAAAGGGACCTATGCTAGTCTTGGATCAAATCTTCCCAAAGGGGCTTCGAGTGCCAGACTATTTCTTTGATCGCAATGTGATTCATCTGCCCACCGTGCAGACCCACATCTACA
>CALDQI010000582.1:0-1374 GCA_937911635.1 uncultured Pseudomonadota bacterium
GATCAATGGTGATAGACCAATGGTGAGATTACTGGTCATATAGAATATGAGAAGCTGCTTTGTAGAGTATTCTCTAAATTCTGCGTAGGCTGAGCTCTCGCAAGAGTATCAGTCTTCCTGTCCCAGTTCAGATAAGTAAATTGTGTCTGCAAGGGCGGCACACTCAGTAGCGATAATGTACCCTGAGCCACTTCCGACTGCCACGGAGGTATTGTACGTCTCAGAGTAGGGGAAGATTCCAGACCAGTCCGTTACCGAAACCTCAATGGCCAACCGATCGCCTTCGATCTGAAAATCGGTGGTTTGTCCGGCGGTTCCAAAGGCTTCGTAGTATTCGGCGGCAACACCTTCGTCATCCGTACCCGACCATTGCCATTCTGCGCCTTGTTGTGAAAATGAACCAGTACCGAAGGAGCACTCACTAAAATATGTTGCTTCGCTAAGGTTGGAAGAGTCGTTGATGACAACGCCCATGTTGCAATGATCCAAAATGAATAGGTCGCTTGGATCTTGATGCGTTTCGTTTGGATTGAGATGATTCGATGCCAACTCACAAGTTGCAGAGTTGTTGGCTGTCATATATACGAGGGTCTTTGTACCAACGGTATACCAGAATGCATTTCGAGGAATTAGACGACCTTCAAATAGACTTGGAATGATGATTTTACCGTTCAACTCTTGTAGGTCGGCAAATGGGTCGACGATTTCTTCACCGGTATCGTCATCCGTGTCGGCCGTATCATCCGTATCCGTGTCAGCAGTGTCAGGCGTTGTTGTGTCAGTATCGGTATCGTCTCCGATTGGATAGCACGCTTTTTCCTCTTCGCTCACTTCGTATCCTTCAGGACACTTGTCACCACAGGCGAGAAATAAACTAATCAACATCATTGGGTCTCCAGGGCATAGCTTTTACATTGAGTACACACCATCTGAATACTGTATATAGCACTTCAAGATAAAATCCTCCAATTAGTAAGGATATTTTGAGAGAGTAGGGGATGGACCATGTTATAGATATTGCTACACTCGGGATTGGTTTGCATGTTGATATTCACTACAATTGTATCGGTGGTCGTTTCTGCAAGTGAGGTTGATACACTTCCGCTTCACACCATACAAATTGGTGCGAAGTCGATAACCGTAGAAGTTGCAGATGAACTTCATGAACGCCAACGAGGATTGATGCACCGTAAAGAACTGGATGCTGACCATGGGATGCTGTTTGTATATCCGACAGCGGAACCACGCTCATTTTGGATGAAGAATACCCACATCCCTTTAAGTATCGCTTACATTGGTGAGGATTGTCAGATTCTTCACATCGCTGATATGACTCCTCTCAATACAAAAGGGGTACCATCCATGCATCCTGCA
>CALDQI010000583.1:0-9592 GCA_937911635.1 uncultured Pseudomonadota bacterium
TGGCGGACCCCCTTGGGTCCCTCTGAGCGCCACTTGGGTAGTCACCAGACCGGTCGTGGCACCATTCCCACACGTTGCCCAACATGTCGTAGAGCCCAAAGGTGTTGGGTTTCTTCTTCCCGACTGGGTGGGTCTTGTCGCCACTGTTGCCATCGTACCAGGCCACAGCGTCCAGTTTGCCGTAGCGCGCACCTTTGGTGCCGCCGCGGGCCGCGTACTCCCACTCGGCCTCTGTCGGTAGGCGACCACCTTTCCATTTGCAGTAAGCGTCAGCTTCATACCACGTTACCGCGACGACTGGGTGCTCATCTCCTCGGCCGGCACGTCTATGGGTTGCTCCAGCTCCGTCAGCGTTTTCTGTTCGCCATCGTAAGCCTGGAGTACTCCAATAAGTGTTGTCATTCCATCCGTCCGCCACAAATTGTTCAAAGGCCTGAATGCTCACTTCTGTGAGATCTATTTTGTATGGAGAGAGGGTGACAACGTGTGCGGGAGTTTCATCAGGAGTATTCCCGGATCCCATTGTAAACTTGCTTTCCCCAAAGGATGCAGTGGTATCGGCGTTTGCTGATGACATAAGTGTGGTAAATAAAGTTAAGAACATCATGTATATTCTATAACCGATGCAAATTTTAGAAAAAATATTATTCAAATTGTCCGAACATAAATACTTCCATCGTTTGTATATATGCAACAGCAGATTGTGGTGATTTATGGTCAACTTGCCGCCACATAAAACAAAGGGCTAAATCGACAGTAACGTTGGTTTTCTTTTGTGGACTGTTGTACACTATCTATCACAAGAGGAACATGACATGGCACAAGATACAACGGAACACAGTAAAAGAAGGTCTGGTACAAAGAAGTCTCCCTATCGAGGTCAAAAAACGATTCATCACAATGTACTTCGTGCTCTTGGGGTTGTTGGTTGGGAGCATTTAGAAGGGCCTATTTTGGCGGCGCTCGTCACAGAATCTCCGATTTTATTGATTGGAGAACATGGAACAGCCAAGTCTATGGTCCTCGAGAGACTGGCAGTAGCATTGGGGGTGACCTTTCGTCACTACAACGCCAGTATTTTGAATTTTGATGATCTAATTGGCTTTCCGGCTCCAGATGCTGAGGCTGGACGCGTACGATATTTACGTTCAGAATTAGATGCATGGGATGCAGAGGCCATATTTGTGGATGAGATTTCACGATGTCGTCCGGATATGCAGAATCGATTGTTTCCACTGATTTACGATCGCAAGCTGCAAGGTGCTGCACTCACAAAATTGAAGTATCGATGGTCTGCTATGAATCCACCACCATCAGAGGATGATCCCAATGCCTATTTTGGTTCCTTTGAGTTGGACGCGGCCTTTGCTGACCGATATGACTGGATACTTCGAGTCCCTACCAATTTAAGTGCCGACAGCCGTTTGCACATCATCAAGGGAACAACGGTAGAGGAAAATGCGGCTGAACGTCTACATGAGGCGATGCGCATTACCAGATCCAAGCTGCACTTGATAGAAGAAATTCATGGTGACAATATTGCGCGATTTTTTGAGAGTTTGTTCATGATTTTGCAGCGCAGACAGTTTGGTGTTTCATATCGCCGAATTCGGATGATGTACAAGAATTCGATCGCACTGATTGCAACCGGGTACTATGAGAATATATCGGATGCGCTTTATCGTGCCGTACTGTACAGTATGCCGCAAAACACCAATCAGGAGATCAAAGGTTCTCATATTCAACCGTTGATCGGGTTGGCACTCAAGATCCAGTCCATTCCTGTGAATGATATCCGAAAGCAGCTGCTAGAAGAAACGGATGAGATTAAGCGGGTCGTACTTGCCTTGCAGTCGAAACAACAAGATTTGATCACCGCAACGGTATTGGACTCCTATGCTTCATTAAAACCAGCGGAGCGTGTGGGGTTGTCGGCACAGCTATTTCCAATCTTAATGGAGTATCACCCAGAGACACCTGCGATTGTATTGATGCAGTTGGCCGATGATGTGTCTAAAATCCAATCGTTGCAGGCGCACACAGCCCTCATACCAACGCACTCAGAAAAGTACAGGATTGCCCAAAAAATTGTGTCTTCAGCAGCAATGTTGCGAACAGATCAGGCGTGGATTGAAGATGTTCTATGGGTTGGGTTTGAGCACAGACTGATTGAAACCATTGAAGAAGTGATCAATACTGCCAGATTTTGTCGTAAGATTATAGGTCTGCTGGCCCCGTTGAAGAAATGAATGGGGTGTGGCGGTGTATGGATCACAAGATTGAACGAAACGAGGGGATGTAAATGATAGAAAAGGGACAAGCATGGCACAACATGAGTGCACCTCCGCGATCTCAGATTCAAGTCGCTCCCAATCGAAAAGGGGGCGCTGTGGTTCGGATAGCTGTTCCCGGTGTTTTACAACAAAGTTTGGATTGGAAACAGTACATCATGGACTTTTGTGAAGTGGACACATGGGACAATTTGATTCAATATGCCAATGATGCTCTACCAAAGGTTCCTCCATTGCCGCCATTTTTTGTGATGGGCGCCACAAAAATGAAAGCTGAGTACCAACTCGATCCTTTGGTGACGGTTGCATTGCTCGCTAGAACAGCTCAAAATTTGTGTTTACTGAATGCCAAGCCCATGTATACGTTCGAGCGACTTAGACAAGGACGAATGCTGAATGATCAGAGAGTGATACGGCACCTCACCCTATTTCACATTGAGAGGGACATATGAGCGTATTGAATCGAATCCACAATCTGATCGCTGCGATGCCATATGGTCTTGAGAAGATGATATCACTGATGGATATAGAAGAGTCCACAGATGTGAAAACCGCTTGTGTACCAATAGGGGGGCGACCGAAGATCGTCTTGAATCCCGAATATGTCAAAGAACATTGCGAGACAGACGAGAAACTATATATGCTGATTCAGCATGAACTCCACCACGTACTGTTGGGGCATACGAGACTCTTTAAACGAAGCACTCCGCAGCACAACATCGCTTTTGATGCGATCATCAATGCCATGCTCTGTAGAGCCAAACCCGAACCAGAATGGACGGCACTCTTTCGAGACAGTTATGCCCATGACAAGTTTCCAGAGTGCTTACTTAGACCCCCTGAAAATTTTCCAAACAAGCCAATATTTCCAGAGGGGATGCCGGAGAATGTATGCGCAGTGATTGAATCCATTTATTACAGTCAATCGGGTACCTTCTTTGATGTCTACGCACTGCTGGTGAAAGTGGTACAAGTGACCATCCCAAAAGACATGGATGCAGAAACCATCGCAAAACTCTTTGGGAATGGTTCTTTTGGACTCTCGCCAGACTCGGATTTGGTGGCAGATCTATTGGGGAATCACGATGAAGACGCACGAGGATTGGACAGTCAAGATGACCCAGATTTGTTTGATATAGTCCGCCAAATTGTTGAAGAATGGCCACAGCCACCCACTCCGATAGCAGGTCGTTCACTCAACGATGTGTTGAAAGATCGAATTGTCAAAAGAGTGGATGTATCAAGACTGATCGTTCGTCAGATGACCGATGCTGTATTGAGTGCAGTGGTCTCTAGAGGGAAAGAGAAGGGTGGAATATGGGATATTGAATACGAACGCTACCAGCAATTCTTACCAGTCCGTGACCGACGTGCGTTTGCGATGCAACAAGTTGGCGGACTGGTCCCCATGTATGTAGCTGAAATTCCCAAGGAGATCTTTTCACGCAACGAAGTGGCGGTATATGTAGATGTGTCTGGCTCTATGGGAGAGTACCCCAATTATTTGATTCGTGCTTTGCAAGCCGTACAGCGTAGAGTGAATGTACGAACGTTTGTATTTTCCACTGTTGTAGAAGAAGTCCTCCTAGAAAATGTCGATCGACCATCGTACCATACCACCGGTGGAACTAGTGGTCTAGTCGTGTGGCGACACATTAGGGAGAATGAGTTTAAATCTGTGGTCGTTCTAACAGATGGCTATGTCGGAAAGGTGGAACCAGAGTTTCGAGACATGAAAAAAACCGCGAATATTCAATTTTTAATCACACCAGATGGGTGGAAAGAGGATGTGAAGTCCATTTCAAGACGAAGTCAGATATTGAGAAGTTCTGTAAGTTAAATAACTGATTTTAAATACTATTTTGGAGAAAGTATGAGTAATAATATTTCTGTTTATGTACCCAATCGTCAAATCGCAGAGTTCATCTTGCCTGGTCATCCAGACAAATTGTGCGATCGAATAGCGGATCGATTGGTGGATGAAGCGTGTGCGAGAGACGTCAAATCTTTGGTTGGGGTTGAAGTGGCTTTGCATCAGCAAGTTGTCCTGGTCACAGGTTGTATCACCACTGTTCCAGCGATGACTCCATCAGAGGTCGATGCTATCGTGCGCCAAGTGTTTAGAGATGCTGGTTATGATGAATCTTGGTTGGCTGCGGACTCTTTGCGGATTGATCACGATCTTCGATTGGAGCTGCTCGATGATGATTTGCGAGGGCTGAGAAGCATTTCAGACGATCAGGCTATCTGTGTTGGGTATGCCGGTGGTGCTGCTGAAGATCGATATTTACCCAAGGCTCATCGATTGGCCTATTTGGCCGGTCAGCACATGCTCGCCATTCGTCATCAATATGGGTTGGGACCCGATGGGAAAGTGATCGTAACTTGCGATGGAGAAGAGATTGAACAAGTGTCCATTTCATTGCATCACCATTCCGATAGCGATCGTCGCGACATCTTCAGAATGGCCTGGGAAGTGGCTCAGTACATTGGTCTTACAGATCCCAATAAACTTACCGTGAATGGCGGTGGGGATTTTGATGTGGGGGGCCCATGGGGAGACAATGGACTCTCTGGAAAGAAACTTGTTGTGGATGCCTATGGCCCGCACATCAGTATTGGTGGTGGTGCTTGGTCAGGAAAAGACCCTCATAAAATAGATCGTGTGGGTGGTTTGATGGCTCGATATCTAGCACTCTACGCAATCAGAATGGGGCTTGGTAACGAAGCGCGAGTCACCTTAGGTTGGCACCCAGGTGATGCATCACCATCCTACACCCTTCTAGAAGTGGACGGACAGATTCGGAAATGGGGACTTTTGGGACCCGTAGATTGCTCGATTGATGGTGTGTGGTCATTCTTTCGATTGGGTGAAGTGAATTTTGCAGACTATGCGGATGGTTCTTGGTTCCAGCGTTCCTCACCGTGGGATGTTTTGAATCGAAGCGATAGGATTGAACAGGTGGAACAGAACTCTTGATTCGGATGTTTAAGTGTGTTGAACTTGTGCATTGATCGGTTAGAGTGTGTTGATTTATTCATGAAAACAACTGGAGACACCATGAAATATCTTGTACCAATGATGCTGATGACTGCCTGTGCACCATCAGAAGACAAATTTGAAGCTGAAACCATTTCCATTACCTGTGAGAAAACTTTTGAATGCACTGCGGAAGAAGACATCGCAGCGGCTCAAGACATGGGCTTTTGGCCACTTGGAGAAGATGCAGCCGAATGCGTGGAAATTTTAACTGAGAATTCAGAAGACGATTCGGATGATACAGCAGCTACAGGCTTGGTATACAATAAAGAATATGCCAAAGACTGTTTGGATGCGATGGCAGAGATGTCCTGTGACGACTTCACCAGTGGTTTACCATCTGCTTGTGAAGATGTGTATTCAGAAGAGTAGATCATCCCTCCAATCTGCATAAAGTCTTTGTATTCAGACCTCATAGATTCAAACTTTGAGGTGAATACGAAGGCTTTTTCACTTTTAGAATGGAATTGGTACCCAGCAGTATACAGAACCGATATACTTGAACAGAATGACCATCGGAGGACGTGTGTTGAGTTTGTGGATGTGGATGGCTTGTGCGGGGCAAGAGGCAGCAGAAAAGACAGAGGGTAACGAGACGAAGGCTGAACAGGCCCAATCATTGAATTCGTCAGGCTCTGACTCATCAGGTTCTAATTCGTCAGGTTCTAATTCGTCAGGTTCTGCTTCGTCAGGTTCTGCTGGGGTAGCATCACAAAATGCGAATTCGGCTCAGAAACAACCAGGGATGACCGGTCCAAACGGAAAGGGGATCGGACCCAATACCAACATGGGTCCCAAAGGTCCACCACCAAATATGAAGGGTGGGCAGGTCGCCAATGGTTCCGGCGGTGCGTTTCAAGACCCTTCGGGATTTCCACCGTTTCATGATTGGAAAGCTCCAGAAGGACCCGCGATCGAACAGTTCGGAGGCTGGAGTAAGCCACTTCAGCTGACTCAAAAGCCAACGGGTGGATACAGACCACAAATAGCGGTTTCAAACGATGATCTGTACCATGTGGTGTACTATGACCGAACCGATGAGGGAGATATTATCCGACATCGAATGTCTCGAAATGGAACAAAGTGGAGCCCCGCTCAAAGTTTGGGTCATGACAGCGAGCGCAATTGGGGACCGGATATTATCGTCCGTCCTGACGAGAGTGCAGTTGTAGTATATGATCACGCGATGCCAGATTTTCGTTCTAGGGGGTATGTGACCACCTTTGACCCAATGGGCGGAGATTGGTCTGAGCCGACTCCACTAACACCAGACGATGGGGGTGAGATCGGTTCTGGGCACGTTGCCAATGCGACAGGGCAAGACTTGGCCTACATCTTTATAGGAAAGCCACTTGGCGAAAAGTATCGATTTCAGGCAAAATGGCGATGGTTCAAAGATGGTGAGTGGTCTGAAGTTCAATCCTTTTCGGACGGAAGTGCAGATGCTTGGCACACGAATGTAGAACGCAGACCGGATGGAAGTGTGGTTGCGGGCTTTGATATTGGAACCGGTGGTGCGGCAACGACCCTCTATTTTGTCGAAGGGAAAGAAGGAACGTTTGGGGAGCTTCAGAACATCACGCAGAATGGTGAACCGGGGGAACGACCTCATTTCGCGTTTGCTGAAAATGTAGACTATATAACGTGGTTTCATAAAGAGTCTGGTCAGCCGAAACACATTTATGTTCGGTCGCACCAAGTAGACTCCAATAAATGGGGAGTTGTTGAAGAACCATCGAAAGGATACGGTGGATTTCACTTTGATCCAGAGATTGATATCAACAAAGATGGTGTCCTCTGTTTGGTTTGGGGTTGGGATGCTGGACAAGATGCCGAGATGGTGTACAGTCTCAATCGAGGAAACGGATGGAGTGCTCCGAAGAAGATCGCAGACGTGAATTGGGGTAAGCCCGGATTGGCCTCCTTATCATCAGATTCCAAAGGCAATTTCCACGTGGTTTGGAATCAAGGTGTGCGTGGCTACAACGAAGTGTATTATTCATCCTTGGCAGCTGATTCGTTGGAGGCGCCATAATGCTTCTCTGGCTTGTGTTAAGCTGTTCAGATGGTAACCAAGAGGTTCTTCAAGAACAAACGTCTCAGACGCCCAGTCAGGATACTGTACAGAGTCAACCTACCTCTGGTCACCAAGCGAAGTCTCAGTCAAACGTACAAGGATCGCCAAATAACGGTGTTGGGCCAAATGGTCAGGTCATCCACAAAGGTCACAGTCCGGGTCCAGGACATTCTCCGAATGGTGGTCCACCGCAGGGAATGTCTGGTGGAATGAAGCCTGAACCGTTTCATGCAGACGTCACTTTTGAATGGACCCAACCTGAAGCCACTTGGAGTACAGAGAGCAAGTCTGTCATCTGGATTTCACTGGATACTGTGTATGCAAAGCGAATGTCTGTCTACGGGGGGCCTGCACTCGTACCAAACTTAGAAGACTTTTCAGAGAACGCAGTTGTTTTTGACCATGCGATTAGCCACTTTCCAGAAACCGCCTTGTCTCACTGGACGATGATGTCTTCTATTCTTCCAGAAGTGCATGGAAATGTTCCAGCCAATGGTGGTTCACTGTATACAGGTCCGACCATTGCAGACATCGCCAAAGCGCACGATTATGCCACTGGAGGCTTCATTGGTGGCGTTACGATGACCGATCAAGCAAGTGGATTTGGCCGCGGTTTTGATGTCTATGACGATCAGTTTACGTTTTCCTTTGAGGATATGTCGCGAGAGGGAAAGGAAGTGACACAGCGTGCAGTAACTTGGATACAGGCTCAAGGAGAGGGAGAATATGTGGCCTTTGCACACTATTTTGACGCTCACTTTCCATATACCCCAAAAAATAATCTGTACGATCCCGATTATACCGGTGAAATTGATGGAACGGACGCCGTTCTGAGACCCTATCGAGATGGACAAAAGACGCCTAGTCAGCGAGATGTTCAGCACGTGCTGGCGCTCTATGATGCTGAGATTACAGAGCTGGACACGAAAATTACTCCGTTGCTAAATATGGCTGATGAAAACACGATAGTGGTTGTCACAGCCGACCACGGGGAATCCTTTTCTCACGATTACTATTTCAATCATCGTGCTGGATTGTGGGATGAGGTGACGCACGTACCTTTGATTATTGGCGGTGGTGGACTGAAAGGAAGTAGAGTTTCTCAGCAGATTGGATTGATTGATATCCTGCCCACGGTACTCGATATCGCAAAGCTTCCCAGTGACAAACGGTTTATGGGAACATCCAGAGTCGATTGGATTTTGGGGGATTCTGATATCCATCCCGAAGCAGTATATTCCATCACAGATCCGTGGATGCCAGGTCCGCAGTTTGCCGTTCGAACAGAAGAATACAAGTGGATCGATGGCGTACAGCAAGATTGGGTATACAATTTACAAATAGATCCTGCAGAAGAAACGAATTTGAAGAGTGTCCCCAGTTCGATATCCACAGCAAAAGAGACGTACCAAGCGTTGGTGGAGAGTCATGTGAAATGGCAGGTGGTCAGCCCACGAAAGCGTCAAATTTCCGATGAAGAATGCAAACGGTTGATGGCCTTAGGGTATACGACTTGCATGCAATAGTTCAGTAATATGTTGGAATTATACTTAAAGATCAATAACTTGTAGGGTTTTAATGTTTGGGTTTCGGTAAGAGGTGTTCAAACATGGTTGATTTTGCTACAGTCTATACGAAAACGTTATAGGTTGATTGTTTTCGAGTTTGGATTCAGACTTTGCTGTGATTTTTCGCAACCCACTCTTTGATATTTGGAGTCATTCATGTTGTTTTCTTTGATCTTTCTGACAGCCTGTAAGGTTGACCGACCTGAACGTACAACGGTATCTGCTGATGTACAAACCACTCCTCCAAAGCAACAGCCTGGACCCGTAAAATCACCAAATGAGAAACAGTCTACTGGGGCTGTGGGCAATGTTAAGGTAGAGGACCAGTCCATACAAGTACAGTTGCCCGCTTTGAAAACACAATCTGGTGTGGGTACCTACTGTTATCTTCAAGAAATGCCGACTACGCTGGACGTTGGTATGACGGGGCTTCAGTTCTACGCAGATGACAGCATTGACTTCATTAGCATTAAGGGAGTGCGGCCAGAGACAACCACAGCTGAGAAGGGGCAATGGAGCAATTGTTCAGATTTTGGCCGTGATGATTCTACTGTTCCGTTGTATGAGGTGGTGGGTGTTGATCTAGCGGATAGTGAAGGGGCGCTCTTCAATGGGT
>CALDQI010000584.1:0-9589 GCA_937911635.1 uncultured Pseudomonadota bacterium
ATCTTGGATTATCCAACACTCTACGGGAAGCCGGATGATCTACTGTCGCTCTCTGACGCAACAGATGATCGCGTTCGTCAAACGGTCATCATGGTGATGTGGTCTTTGTATAAAGTGCCAACGACAACGCCTGGTTGGAGACCATTTCCATACAGTGTGGTCCCTTTTGATCCATCTCTAGCCAAGCCAGTGGTTCTGGATACCAAAAGTGATCCCAACACCTTGAGTGGTCAAGATGCTTCCTTTGGAAAGGCAAAGTGGTTTATCGGAACCGGGACTACAGATGTTGCATTGGCTCCTGATCGTAAAATGAGTGCAGAAACGCGATTTGACCTTCATGAGTTCATGCGCAGAATCCTGTATACATTACCCCGAAATCCAGATGTTCTAACAGCCGAAGAGGCTGCGCGAGAAGCCAAAAGGGCACGGGAGATGGGTGTGACGTCGAAAAGGAAGAAGGCACTACACTCCTCTTGGAAAAATAAGAAAACATTGGTGGGAAGCATTCGCGATTTGGCAATACGTCCACTCAGTCCAGCGGACCTGGAAGTCATGTCAGAGAAGGATGTGGAATCCTATTTGACAGAGCAGAAAGAGTTTGCTGAGTTCATGCTTCCTGTACTTGAAGAGTTTTCTTCTGTCCGAAGCAAGATGCTTCACAATGCTACCTTAACGGCGGTAGTACAGATTAAAAGCGCGCATCAGTTGTAAATCAGTCTGTACTCTCTATTCAAATCAAATTTCATGAAATCGTTCTAACATCATTATCGTTGGAGAAAAGATATGCATCCACTATCGGCCCCATTTTACGGCTCTATTTCACGTATGAGTGTGAATCCTCTGGACAACTCTCTTTGGATGATCACCAAGCACTCTATGGGACGTCGTATTTCTCCCGTGCGTTTGAATGTACAGGGGTTGGTAGACACTCATGACGTAAATACACACACACATTCTTTTGATGTAGATGGTGTTGCTGTCGATGTTCTAGGGCATCATTCAGGCGTTTATGTGGTGACCAACAATGATGGTAATGACCAAGTACATCGCTTCGATGGTACAGAGTTTATTCCTGTGTACACTTGTGACAGTTCGTTTGGTTTACAAGCCATCGTTGGATTTGATGATGCCAAGAAGTCTTTCCCAAATATGAGTTCAGACAGTCGTCAAATGGATGGCGGTCACAATCAGAAGTTGCTATTGGTGGGCCGTACGTCTGCTGTGGTTGTAGACATAAACGACGAGGGTTCTTTTGTAGAGGGCAAAACGTTTTACGTAACAGAAACAGAGGGTGTTTCCATCACAGCTTGGGACGCTTGTACTGTATTCGAGGGCGAGCAGACGCATCACTGTGCCTTTGGATTGAGCAATGGTGTGTTGCTTACATACTTTACCGATAATGATTCAAACAAGTTCAAGAAGCTGTCGTTGCTCGACGCCAATGAGGTTGAACTGACAACCCTTCATGACGGTGCCGTTACCAGTTTGGCGTACGTATCCTCTATAGACAGGCGCAATTCCAGTATCACCCACAGATACTTAATGACGGCTGGTCAAGATATGAAACTGTTTCAGGTTTCCTTGCTGGAAAGCATTGCAATCCCTCGAAAAAATCAGCATGAAGGACGGATTGATGCTTTTGTGAAAGGTGCATTTGCGACAGGGGATGGGGCTGAGCGGGCCTCTCGATTTGGACGCTTCTACACGTTGAGTAGTGACGGAACGGTACGTTCCTATGTCAATATGTTTACCGATGAAAATACAGCTGCGTACGAGCCTGAGTTGAAAGATGCTGAGTTGAAACCTCATGTCGGCGCAGTTGTGATCCTTAGTACTCAGCATACGAAGGGTGTGTATTCTGAGGGGCGGCACCTTGGAAAAGAGTTTCCGACGCCTTACTTGGTGGTGGCCTCCAACGACATCATTCAACTGGTTCAGCTAGAGCGCTTGGAAGAAGAAGATTCTGTTGCCCCGAAAGAATTACGCGCCAATGGACAAGTGACCAAGAAACCCGCTCTGACGTTGAACGGTGGTGTTGATTATGTCCAAAATAGTTCAAAGACAGAAGATGTTAAGGTTCGTCAGGCCAGTTTTGCCATCTTTAAAGAGTGGGATGCAGAATGGCTGATAGATGAACTGCACAGTTTGATGCAGAATGATGATGAGATGGCAAAAGATGTCATTGAAGCGATTGCCTCGTCTTCTCATCCGCGGCGCATTCCAGTTTTAGAGAATATTTTGACAGGTTGGAATCTTCCTTCGTTTAATCGTCAAAAAGAAATGTATGAGGCTTTGACAGTTCAGGTGCCATCTTTGCGGGCACACAAACTTGTGATGGACAACGGCTACGCCGATGAGAACTTGAAGTTAAAGGTGATTGGTGACTTGGCAGCGTTGGCTCGCGGTAATGGTCCTTTGCAACGTGAAGCACTAGCGATGTTGCAAGGGTTCATCTCTCACGATGAAGAAGAGTTGGCGACCCGTGCTTTTGATTGTATATGTGGTGAGGGTGTTGAACCGGCAATGCCAGGTGTTGAAGGGGTTTTGTATGGTATCTTCTCCTCTCATGACAATGTTCGAAAACTCATGGCCAATCGATTGGTCGAAAGAGGATTGTTGGACGCTTTTGAAACCGAGTTGATATTGCGTCGTTTGTTAGAGAACAACGATGAAGAAATACGAGAGCGGGCCTCTGATGTGAGTTTGTTACGGGCTCCAAAAGCCGCCGCCGTACTCCGGTTTAACGATGAGTTTTTGCACAAGCGACTGTACAAACTACAGAATGGTGCGTTTGCTTCAGATGATGATCAGGAATCGATTCTCGCACAAGCGCTTCCTGAGGAGTCAGCTGTTCAGGAGTACAAGACATTGTTCATAAATGAAGACTTTGAAGTCCAAGCCGATATAGATGTGTTGGCAGAGTTTTCCACTTGTACAAAAGACGATGTTGCTGTGGTAGCCCTACGATCTCGGGCAGAGTTTGGATTCGAGGGTCCTGTACAAGGGTTGGTTCAGTTGAGCACGGTCTCCAGTACCAAAATCCAACGTCAAGCGGTGATTGGGTTGAGTGCGTTGATTCATTTAGAAGAGGCGTACAATCGGTTGTTGGAATTGACCATTGGTCCGTCCACGGACCTTGAAGTTGGGACAGTCGCGATTCGATCGGTTGTGCAACGAGGGGTGGAGTTGCACAAAGATCTGGTCACGGAGGTATTCACAAAGGTTCTGGATGGTGGAAATCCAAAACTTCATCAAACTGCCTTGATACTTGCTCAAGGTCTTGTGTCAAAGCAAGTCGATCAGTTCCGCGAAATGACATCTGAAGATCCCGAAGTTCAAGAAAAGGTAGAGTCCTTGCAAACGAAGCTGTCAGAGGTGGAAAAGGATATTCGCACACAGAAGAAGATTAAGGTTCTACATCAAGAAGCTGAGGACGAAGAAGAAGTACTCAAAGTACAGAAGAAAATCGTTGACTTAACCAATGCAAAGAGTCAACTCGAAGCCTCCATGCCTCAGTTTGATACATTCGAGCAAAAGATGGATCTAACGCGTGCGTTGTTCAGCAGCGTTTTGAATTCTACAAGGAAGGATAAATCGACGCGTTCTGAAGCATACAAAACGGCTCTGTCCAACAATTTGTTTGATGAGAACTTGGATTTGGTGGATAAAACGGCGACCTTTATTGAATTGTTTAAGATCCCTGACAATGCGTTCTTTGGTTCCGTTTGTCACGATCTATGGTCCGAGATGGAGTCTGATCAAGAGTGGGCATGGACATTGTTCCGCAATTTGGTCAATCAAAAAATAGACACTGTACGTGTTGATAGGTGGACGTTGTGGACGTTTTTCGCTAATAAATCCAATGATACAAAGTATCAGCAAAGAGTGTTGCGGATTGGTTTTGATTGTGAGGTCATGGAGCGTCCTTCTGTTCCGAAAGATGCTCTGCTCCGTGTCTTGTCGGCATCCGGTGATTGGCTAGCGGATTTCATTCGCATGGCTTTGGGTACCAAATCCGCAATCCGGAAAAGAACAAAAATTGGTGGTGAGGAGTTGAATTCAGCGTTGGTTCGATACGCTCTGAAGTGTGTAGGTATGAATATCACCAAAGCACGCGCGGAGATGAAAAGAGCGGACTATAGTCGAGGTGACTTGGGCGGCAGTGAATGCATCGGTAAAGATGACGTAGCAGGCCTCATCGAAATCGTATTTGAAGATGGTGAGTACTCTGAGTTGGAAATGGACACAATGAACTGGATTCGTTCCAACATCGGTATGAGTAAAGCTGCTCGTGGGGAGTGGAAAAGGCTGTCTGATGCTGTAAAAGATGGGTCGTTCAAGATCAAAGGCAGTCTATTGGCCTCTGTTGCGTTACAAGATAAGGCAAAAGAAGCGGTTTCAAGGATGGACAATCCAGAAGCGTTTATCGTGTCGATGTTTACGGGCAACGTAGATTCACACAAACAGTTTGCCCTAGAACTCTTGTTGGTCTACCCCAAGTACTACACAGCAGATTTGCAACAGGCTGTTTATGACAGTCGTGAGGAACCGAACGTTCGAAGTGTCCTCTGTTCACAGCAAGGTGCACACTTGATGACAGAAGCGTTGTTTGAACACTTCTTGTCTCTATTGTCTGATGGAGAGGAGTATGCGTTGTCGAAGGGACTGGAGCGTTTTGCTGTCATGAATGAGCGCACTGAAGAATTGGCAGGGGTATTGCTCTCTTTGGATACGCCTCTAATGACGTCAAAGGCTTTCAATTATGCAGACTCCAGTTATGACACCTGGGGTAAAGCAACGCTGGAGACGGCTCTTGAGGCTTCGGATGAAACAGCCAAAGTCGCATTTTTAGTGATGCTGCGCCGTTTGCGTCGCGAAGCGAGTCGGACAAATAGTGAATCCAGTGTACAGGACTTTTTACGAGGATTCTTTGAAGGGGCGTCCAAGTCTCGTAAGATTTGGGTGATTGAATCCTTGCGCTTGTCCGATGGTATTTCAGACTGGGAACAAGAGATGGTGGCGTCTTTTTGCAACTCCTCCCATGAAGAGATTCGCTTGTCGGGGTACCGTCAATTACAAGAATTGGGTTTGAACGAGCCTTGGATCGTTAGCCTGTTGAAAGCAGGTCTCAAAGATGGCAATGCACTCGTGTCTGAATTGTGCTTTCAAGCACTAATTGCCATCCACAAGGCAAAAGGAACAGAAGCAACGCGAGATTTTGTTGGTAAAGTAGCCCGTGAAAACAAACGCCTTCAGGAACAAGCCATCGCAGAAGCCTTGAGTACAACAGCTTCATGGCGAGTTCCATTCATTATCGAAGCCTTAGAGCATGAAGATCTGGAGGTTCGCCGATTGACTTGTCGAAAAGTTCAAGCGATATCTGGTCTCCCAGATGATTTGTTTGAAGGACTGATGACGCATCCAGATGCAGAGGTTCGTCAAATGGCGACTCAAGTATTGGCTGCACGGGGCTTGTATCGACCGACAACCAAAGCCAGTGGTGTTTTGGCGGATACAATTTTAGAGGAACCATCGATAAAACCTGTCCGTGCAGACTATACAAGTATCGATGCCAAAGGTCGAACGATTGTAGATTGGAATTCTCTGTCCAACGCGTTGGCTTTATGGCGTATAGAGGTTCGTGAATGGAAGGATCGAAAAATTCATGCGATCGTGGCCGCCGGTAAAACGCATGAAACGATGTATTTTGAGACGTTCAAAACCTTGCTCGGCAGATTTGGATACAATGTGGGTCTTGTCAATACCACAGAGTACAACGTTGCTATGACGGAGCTGTGGCAAGATGGCATTTCTGGAACTTCTTGGTATGGTCAGTATAGAGACAGGGTTGCTTGGATAGAGTTCATCATCTTACAGATGGGCTGGGTCTTGAATCAGAACTCTGATGATTTTGCCTTTGCCAGAGAACACGCTGAGTCTGAAAAGGTTTCTAGCCGTTTCCGTGTGGCTTGGTATGTTGCGAGAATGCGTTCGGGAGATGCCGATGCCCTCACGTGGCTGAAAGACAATTTCAATGATGGAAGCTGGAGACCTGCTTTCAAACCGTACATTCAGACCTCGTACTTGTTTGAAGGTGTATTTGCGGTCAATAGTGCATTCAATGCCAAAGCACAGGTCGACGAAGAGAATGCAGACGGCCAAATTTCTGCCTCTAGAGCGAGAACATACTTGAAAGAGATGATTCTGGAAGACACGCACAACAATGCACAAGATATCTTTCGACTGAATGTCTTAAGGCTCTCTCAACAGGGCGGTACTTTAGACATGATCGGTACAGCGTTCACATCTTCCCATGAGCCAACACAGCTTGAGGCTGTACGTGTGCAAGAACGACAATACAGCAAGGTAGAATTGTTCAACGGAGTGGTACAGTTTCTAGAAGACGCGGATATTCCAAGCAAGAATCCTTATGCATTGTCCAACATTGGTGGAGCATGGTACGATGTTGTGCGTTTGACCCTCGATCTGCATTCCAACTCCTTTGACTTGAATGCTGGAATGGGGGCGGCGCATTGGAAGCGAATCGCTAAGATGTTGTCTGGTCAACATCCACAGCTCCGTGCTCGCGCTGTAAATGCTTATTTCCGACGTCATCTACACGGAGCAGAAAAAGAACGCTTCAAGGCTGAGGTGGAGAATTTCTCTCGTCAACTTGTGAATACAACCATTGACAATCTGCCATTGATTCGCAATGGTGTCTCTCCTACACAAAAGGACGCGGTAGACTTGGCGTATGATGCATACACAGCGTTGCTCCGTGACACAAGTTTCGATTCGGATTTGCGATCAGATGCACTTCAATACGCGGTTGAGATGTGTGAAACAAATGCACAAACAAAGCGAGCGCTGCCAATTTTAAAAACGGCATTGTCTATGTCGTATGAAAAGATTCAGTTTCAAGCCTATACGAGTTTGATTGCTTTGCAAGCCAATGACAACCCGCTCATGAAGTTGAATTCACTCATTCAGTTGGGTTTGCGTTCTACCCGAACGCGTTTGAAAAGAACGGCAGTCAGTCTGGTCTGGTGTACCGAACAGTTGTCGCAAGAGCAAAAGGTCAAGCAGCTTGAGTTCATCTTGAGAAATGTCAATGATGTTGCATCCCGTTATGCCTTTGACCTCTTGTACGCTTTTGCGGGTCGACCAACTGCATGGGATCAAGCCGATACAGATAAGGAATTGGCTCAACAGGAGGCCAAATCGAGTAAAGATGCACAGATTGCAGATTTAGACGCGGAAATTATAGCGTTGCAAGAGATCTTTGACGAATATGAGCAGTCGGTTCATGCACAAATAGACGATGTAGAGTCAGCCGAACAACGAGACAAGTTGTGGAAGGAACTCTATGAGCGTCGACAGAGCAACGACGAAGCAATTCAAGCAATACGTGAGAAGAAGCGGGCTGTGAAAGAGCAGTTTGCGTTGGATATTGAATCTGCAGAGCAAGCGCATAAAGCTTCGATGGACGCGCCATTGTCTGCCGAGGACGCTCAAACTTGGGCAGATGCCAATCAACGCCGCGATGAATTGTTGAAACTGTCTATAGATGGGTATTTCCCTGATTTACGTAGTCATGCGGTTAATCGTGGGATCAAAGAGTTGGCACGTCGACGTCCCTACTTTAAGAAAGAATCCGAAGAGTTCGCTGGATACTTTGACCGTTTGTCAGGCATTCTCGAAACTGCCCTCGAATCACCGTACAGTGACCTGGTGCGTCACACAGCACTTGGTTTGGCAGATCATCGATTCTCCAATGGCTACAAAGTTCTACTGTCTATGTTGAATAGCCACGACAGCACTCAGCAAAGTGATGCTATCTGTGCCTTGGTGAAACTGGAACCTGCAGCATTGGTTCAATATACTGACGCACATGGCAATCCGTATCCACGAACAGCATCGTTATTGCTCTCTCGTTTGACTGATGATGAGTTCGGGACAATCTACAGCTCCACCGTATTTCAAGCGATTGGACAACTTCGAGATAGAGACTCCAGCGTTCAATCTCAACTCTTTGCCTATCTAGACAAAGGAACCCAAGCAGAAGAGTATGAGTCTGTGCTTGAGGCTCTGATAGAACTCACAGGCTACAACTCTAGTATTTTGGATGGTATCGACTGGGCAGATATAACCCCATCTGAGTTTGAAGAGTTGCAGGGATATTTACCCAATGAGTTGAATTGGGAAGATGTGACCCTTGAGAAGTTTGTTGAACTCTACCAAAGTGTTTACAACGAGACGTTGTTGGCAGACATTATGGAGAACTTACTGTCTCGTGCAGATTATGACGGGTTGCAAAATGTTCTTGGATATGTGGAGTATACCAAAGGCTTTGAAGTGACGGTTAATGAAGACGGTGAGACAACATCTCGCATTAATGATGTGCTCAGTCGACTCGCCTTGTTACCTCAAAATGAGCAAACGGAGGGTGTTCGTTCACAGGCAATCAATGAATTGCGCATACGATTGGACAACAATGCCTGCTTGCATACAGAGGCCCAAGGGCTTGCCGACAATACTGCCAAAATCTTGGCGGCTGTATTGGATGCGACGCCAGCTGCCGATGACTATGAGATGGTAGAAATCGCCAAGTGTCTTGCGAACAATCGTCAAGGGAATGCTTCTAAAGAAGTATTCAATATCTTGGCGACCGTTGCCAACAATCGTTTGGAGGATGCCGATACAAGAGCAGAGGCGATTGAGGCCTGGGGTAAGTTGGGAGATCCACGATCTGTCGTGCAACTCTTGAACATCACCGGGTTGGATGCTTATGGTGAAGATGTACTCGTTGACCCAGAGGCCCCAAGATTGTCAACATCAGAACTTGAGTCGTTACAAGCTGCGGCTTCTGGAGCCTTGGGTGGTATGGTGTTCGCACAGGAACGACAAGGCATTTACCAGTTGCTGAGTAAGATGTCGAGATCTCGAGATGGAGACACCTATAGAAAGGGGTTCACAGGTCTGAAGAACTTTTTGCGTTCGGAAATACACGCTTGGGATGTTGCACAAAGAATCATGTCCGTTTATCAAATGTATCTCAATCAAGGAACCGATTATTGGGTTGGTTTCTTCGCAGAATTGTTGAGTGACGCCTTTACACCATTGGTCGATGAAGGGCACCAAGATTATGCGGATATGTTAATCTCGTCTGAAACTGAAGCTGCTCTTAAAGAGTATATATTGAGTGCATTGTTCGGCGAGACTTTTGAACGTGACGGTGAAGTATTCAACGAGTTGTACGTCAAAGAAACAGTGTTTCAGTACAACTATGAGAATGTCAGCAACCTAGAAACTGTCTACAGAACAGTTCGTAAACTGGTTCATGGACCACATCAATCTCCAGAATCTATAGACAGTGACAGTGATGGTGAAGCACCGATAGACTTCTCTTATCTTGAAGCCTTGTCTGCTGAAGAGCGTACAAAGGCGCTCAAAGCAGAGCGTAAGCTGTATGAAAATTTTGTTATCGGGACCAAGTACACAGATGATGTGGCCAAGGTACTCGCCCAATACTTGTCAGCGAAAGAACTCTTGGACTTGGTTGCCTATGGTTATCAAGAAGAGTACTGGG
>CALDQI010000585.1:0-2152 GCA_937911635.1 uncultured Pseudomonadota bacterium
CCACTTAGATATCCCCCGCACAACCGTTTTGTACCATTTGGAACATCGAGAACTATTTCATCAGATTTGCCGACAGTATACGTATTCACATGCAGGTGACTTACAACAACTGCTACTTGCTTCTCTAGATGAAGTTCCTATTTCATACGTCTCTTATTCTACGACAAAACCTCAAGCACTTCACCATACGAGAACTGAACTCAAAGACTATCTCAATTGGAAATCCTCTGAACCAACTCAAAATAAACCACTGATTCAGCAACTGAATAGAGCACGGTATCGATTTTCTGGACAACGATTTTGGATTGCTCATTTGTTGAACAACACTCCAGACCCAATAACTGGTACCTGGATTCAAGATGTCTATTCTGCTCTTGCAGTTTCTCAGTCAGAGTGCGTCCAACTTACTCTAAGATTGGCTCTCAGTCTATTGCAGGTTGATAAAGGTCTAGACGGACTCCAACAGCTAATCGATGCGTATCGGAACAGTGAATCACTGCTGGAGAAGTTGCAATACTCTCAGACTGGAAGGTACTTGTCTCGTAGATTAAAATCCAACTTTCCTCCTCTCCCCCCTTTATTGACCGCTACCGAACGTAGATTACAATGGACAACAAAGAAGGTCGACACTCGTCAGACATACAACGGCATGTTGGTTGAATACGCAGTCATTCAGCATCTCACTGAAAATGGACGAAACACAATTCGAACCGAGAACTCGCCATGGAATAACCTCTTCTCGCTAATATTTTTGGATATCCTGTTCGCTCCAGTCGAAGGGCAACTACCCTCGCCCATCCTGTCAGGCCCTATTGACTTTGGAACTCATGACCTCTATCACACGCGGCAGCACCTATTTGATGCACGATTAGAGGAGTTGACTGACACCGGTCCTCTACCCATTCTAAAACGCAATACTGATGGTTTGGAATTTCCCATAGAAAGCTACCACATCCGGGGATGTAGCTGGAAAGAGTTCTCTTATGATTCACTGATTGATTTTGCTTCCAACGTTCCTGTCATGACTCTTCTTGCAATATTGAAGCACAGACTCACTCATCCGATACAATCTCATCGAGGCATGCCAGACCTCTGTGTTTTACCTGGAGATGCAATACGAACACCGGACTTGTTTCCTTCAAAGATACCCAGTGAGTTTTTCTTTGTTGAAGTGAAATCTGAACGAGATACATTGAGTGCATATCAGCATCATTGGATTCACATTCTCAGAGAGTCCGGATGCGTTGTCGAAGTTTGGAACATTCATTCAAAAGGGCGCAAAAATGCTTGACGAAATTAAAGATAAAATCTTAGAAGCACTTCCCAATGCCGTTGTAACAGTCAGTGGCGGCGGTGGTCACTTCACCATAGAGGTCATCTCCGAACAGTTCGAAGGTAAAAATACCCTTCAACGTCAACGAATGGTTTATAAAGCCGTTTGGGATTTAATGGCTGGGGACAATGCACCATTGCATGCTGTAGATTCCATGGTGTGTAAAACTCCATAACACCGTAGGGATAAGGGTCTTGGATTTCGACTCAATCGATTCTAATTCAACGTCCAATCCACAAGTGCACCAATGGTTTGTATGACCGTAGATCGATTCGTATCGTCGACGGGGGGTATGTGAACAAAGATGCTTGGTATCTTCGGAAACCGGTGCAACGTTTCCCAATACAGGCTGTTGCATACATATCTTCCTGGATCAACGGAAATGACCGCGTCTATCTTCGAATTTTCTTGCAAGTGTTTATCCAACTCGTCCAAGGGCCAGATTGTACGTTTTCCAAAATCATACGGCACTGTTTTGTCAATCACTTGTGTTGTGCAATGGATGCCATCAACGGCTTCGTTGCCTGCGGGCTGGAGCGAATGGTGAAAGTTGTCCCATCCGTCCAAGCCGCTATCCATTTAGTGCCACGCATGCACTCACGGTGACGTATTCCAGCGGTCCAGCAGCCCATACCCTCCTCTAAGCGAGGCACCCCAGCGTGTTTAAACGCGTCGCTAGTCATGTATGTCCAGACCGTTCCCTTTGAGTGGTCATGCGGGTCCTTCCACTGTTTGCAATAGCAGTCGCTAACTCGTGCCATTAGCCGAGACCTTTGCCAAAAGGATCTCCACAAAGCCCCTTAGGCCGCATCCCTCAAC
>CALDQI010000586.1:0-2277 GCA_937911635.1 uncultured Pseudomonadota bacterium
TGTCAATATGACCACTCGACTCAACAGAATCTTTGGCAATACAAGTTCCAACATTGTCTGCCAATTGTGTTCTTTGGTTTCAAGTTCACTAGCCTTCGACAACGCATACACCATAGGAGCATTCTTGTGCTGTTTATACAATCGTGTGGGATCTAAGTCTGGCTTACATCGATGAACAGATTCAATCAATTCGTCTGAATAGTACGATGATTGCAACACAACCTGTGGAAAATTAAAACCATTCACAAAACCAACGAACACATCCTCAGCATCTCGAATTGTTTTTTCCACTTCGTCAAAGTACAACACTTCAACATCTGACAAGTTTAAATGCTCTTGAAGTCGCGCAACCATCTCAATCGAAGCGATTACGATATTCGGTGTCTCTTCTAAGAGAATATCTTCCGAAAGTTCCTGCTCGACAGAGAGAATCTTCACCCCAGTATATTTGGCAATCGACAACAAGTCTCTTTCGAAGTACCCTCGAATTTTCGGTACTGCGACACACAAAATTGAGGTGGTTTTGCTCAAATCAGTTTGAGCCAAGTCGACTAAATACGTCCCAATAATCAACCCACGATTGCTGGATAAATTGACACTAAACCATCGATCAAGCCCCAATGTAAGAGTATCGAAGATCGTCTGCTGATATCTAGATAGATACTGATGCCCACCATCACCAAGCGCTTTTATCACCTCTGGAGATAAAGGATAATTGTCAAATCGAATGCCCACTTTCGAGTCATCCAAATAGATGGTCTCTACAGTTGGAGCAGGAGACACTTCCTTAGGAGGGTCCTGTTCTTTAGTAGGATCCGGAGGGATATTCGATTCATCCTGCTCTATCTGATTAGAGTCCGAATCGGTGGGCTCTGTTGAAACAGTTGAAGAGCCAACCGCCGTAGACTCTTCTTGTTCAACAGTTTTTTTCACATTGCTTTGTTCTTCAGTGGTACCCATTATCAACTCGCTTTAGACAGAAACTGGGCTCATCCCCAACTGTTTAGAGGATTGTTATCCAACCATTAGCGTTTAAGCAACTGTGACTGCCACAAATCACGATTCATTCGACCAATTACATCAAGAGGAATCCCCTTAGGACACGCCAAGGTACATTCGCCAAAGTTGGTACAATGTCCGAAGTCTTCAGAATCCATTTGAGTAACCATCTTCTCAACGCGTTCAAATCGCTCTACTTGACCTTGTGGAAGCAGTCCCAAGTGACTCACCTTTGCGCCAGTAAAAAGCATTGCAGACGCATTCGGGCACGTTGCGACACACGCTCCACATCCGATACACGCCGCGGCCTCAAACGCTAGGTCTGCCGCTTCTTTTCGTACGGGTGTGTCATGTGCATCCGGTGCAGCACCTGTACGAACGGAAACATACCCACCTTGTTGAATCACTCTGTCAAAAGCCGACCGATCGACCATCAAATCTTTCATGACCGGAAACCCTGAAGCTCGGAACGGTTCAATGACGAGTACTTCACCATCTTTGAACTCACGCATATGAAGTTGGCACGTAGTAGTTCGAGCCATGTGACCATGGGCTTTACCATTGATCATGAACCCACACGAACCACAAATCCCCTCACGACAATCGTGATCAAACGTGATGGGCTCCTTCCCTTCGCGCTCAAGTTGTTCATTCACACCGTCAAGCATCTCAAGGAATGACATATGTGTACTAACATCCTTAGCCTCGTACTCTTCGAAACGACCAGTGTCTGAAGCACCATTTTGTCGCCATACTTTCAATTTGAGATTGATGTTTTTCATTACTTGTAACTCCGCTGACTTGGTAGTACATATTGAAAAGAGAGATCTTCTTTGTGGCAAGTTGGAGGCTCATCTTCCCCATTGTACTGCCACGCCGCAACATAAGAAAAGTCATCATCCATTCGAAGAGCCTCCCCTTCATCGGTCTGAGACTCTAGTCGGAAGTGACCTCCGCAGGACTCTGCGCGCTCTAGAGCATCGAAGGCCATTACCTCAGCAAACTCAAGGAACTCGGCAACCCGTGCTGCCTTTTCCAGTGACTGATTGATACCATTTGCAGACCCTGGCACAGAAACGTTTTCCCAGAAGTCTTTGCGAATTCGCTGAATGTTGGAGATGGCATCTTCGAGTCCGTCTTTATCTCGAGCCATACCTACTTGATCCAGCATCAAATATCCCAACTCACGATGATACTCATCACAAGACTTGGTCCCTTTAATCGACAAAATCTTTTGAATTCGGACTTAATAAAATAGCAGATGCTTTTCAAGAAAGA
>CALDQI010000587.1:0-16616 GCA_937911635.1 uncultured Pseudomonadota bacterium
ATGAATCTAATAAAGATGATTCTACAGATAATCGTTCCGTTGATGTGTGGGATGTATCTGCTCGCCGGTGGATTTATCCTGATTACCAATGCCAGCTTGGTACCGGATGCTTTTGGTGTCATTTTGGAACAGGCGTTTGCTACCGAGTCTGCATTTGGTGGTCTCATTGGGGCATTGATTCAAGGATTCCGACGCGCGGCATTTTCCAACGAAGCGGGCGTTGGTTCTGCATCGATCGCACACTCGGCAGCTGCAACGAATGAGCCTGTCAGCGAAGGGATTGTTGCACTTTTAGAACCGTTCATTGACACCATTATCGTTTGTACCATGACCGGATTGGTGGTTGTGGTGACGGGAGCTTACTTAGATACCTCACTCGATGGTGTGGCGATGACTTCAGCCGCATTTGGGTCCGTAATACCATGGTTCCCAGTGGTGTTGTCAATTGCTGTGTTTTTCTTTGCCTTCTCGACGATGATTTCGTGGAGCTATTATGGTGAACGATGTGCAATTTACCTGTTTGGTGACAGTGCCTCTCGTCCATATAAGTTTGTATTCTTGTTCTTTATCATCATGGGATCAACCATTAAACTGGGCAACGTTCTCGATTTCAGCGATCTGATGATCTTGGGGATGGCCTTCCCGAACATTCTCGGGTTATTCTTGCTTTCTAGTAAGGTTCGGGGTGCACTGGATGATTACTGGACTCGAGTGGTGAAAGCGGACTGAGTTGATTTTCTGAACCACGAAAGAAGGGCATCCATTGGATGCCCTTTTGTTTTGGGGTGCACGGATAGATTTTGCTATTCTAATTGCAATGAACAAAATGTTGGAGAGACCATGAAAAATATGTTGATGGCATTTGTGCTGATGGCATGTCGCAATGAAGTTGATAAAACCCAAGACGTAGAAGACGTTGAACCGGTTGTGGTAGATGCAGATGGCGATGGTTTTTCGGAAGAGGATGGAGACTGTGACGATAGAGATGCTCAGATATCTCCAAATGCCGTAGAAATTTGCGATGGGTTTGACAACAATTGCGATGGTGAAATCGATGAAGGTGTGACCCAAACCTTCTTTGCAGATGCCGATGGTGATGGCTTTGGAGATCCTGAAGATACATTAGAAGCCTGTGATGTCATTGAAGGGTATGTTGTCGGTGGAAACGATTGTGATGATGACAATGATACGGTGTTTCCTTCGGCTGAAGAACTTTGCGATGGATTGGACAATGATTGTGATGAGACCATTGATGAGGATGTCGGAGATCTCTTTTACATTGATGCCGATGGCGATGGCGTTGGAGATTCAGAACAGGTAGTGACACAGTGCGATCCCGAGTTGGGATTGGCTTCTGTGGGTGGAGACTGTGACGACAATGATCCGATGCGAACGCCGAATGCCTTTGAGATCTGCGACGGTATCGACAATGATTGTGATGAGGATATTGATGAAGGGGTGATGACCACCTTTTATATTGATGCGGACGAAGATGGGTTTGGAGACCCCTCTCAGCCGATTGAAGACTGTACGCAGGAACAAAACTACTCTACCAATTCAGATGATTGCGACGATATCGATCCGATGGTCAATCCACTTGCTGATGAAGTGTGTGATGGTTTGGACAACGATTGCGACGGTTTCAACAATGAGGCAGGTGCACTTGGGGAGACAGTTTGGTATGAGGATACCGATGGGGATGGATATGGAAATGTCGCCAGTCCACTTCCAGCCTGCGATCAACCGAGTGGCTTTGTCGCAAATTACGATGACTGTGACGACGGGAACATTCAAACCTCCCCCAATGCCTTTGAGGTTTGCGACGGGATTGACAACAATTGTGATGGCACCGTAGATGAGCCTGGTGCAACTGGAGAACAAACCTTCTACGCTGACTTGGACGGAGATACATTTGGGGACCCCAACAATATCCAATTAGCTTGTACCCAACCCAATTTCTTTACGATCAATTCGGATGATTGTAACGATGCGAATGCAACGGTATACCCAAATGCCACTGAAGTGTGTGATGGTCTAGACAACGATTGTGATGGTGATGCCGATACGGACGCTGTTGACGCAGTGTCTTATTTCTTGGATGTGGACGGGGATGGCTACGGAGGATTGTCGTACACCGATTGTACACCGCCAACCGATGCCATGTATGTGGGTGGAGACTGCAACGATTCTGATCCTGTCCAAAATTTGGATGACGCAGATGGCGATGGATTTACCTCATGCGACAATGACTGTGATGACTTTGACGCCAATGAGAATCCAATGGTCATGTGGTATGTCGACGTCGACGGAGATGGATTTGGAGACCCAACCAATTGCAATCTGTGTGAGCCAGCTAACTCATCTGATGTCCTAGACGGTACGGACTGCAATGACAGTGACGCCACGGAAAACCCCAATGTGACATGGCATGCCGATAGTGATGGAGACACATTTGGCGATGCCGGATCTCTTTCTGTCTGTGTTCGAGCCAATAGTACCGATGTACTGGACAATACGGATTGTGATGATACTGATGCCTCCGAGAACCCGACCGTTACATGGTATGCCGATGGTGATGGGGATGGTTTTGGAGATGTAGGCACGTCGTATGTCTGTGCGCGAAATGCCTCGACGGATGTGTTGGACAGTACAGATTGTGATGATTCGGACTCAACTGAAGATCCAACGGTAATGTGGCATGCCGATAGCGATGGAGATGGTTTTGGAGACGGAAATAGTAGCAATGCCTGTGAGCGAGTGTCCTCTACAGACGTCTTGGACAGTACAGATTGTGATGATACCGATGTCTCTGAAAACCCAAACGTGACGTGGTATGCCGATGCCGATAGTGATGGTTACGGTGACCCAAACAGTATGACTGTTTGCAACAGGGGTGCCTTGACGGATGTTCTCGATAATACAGATTGCGATGATGCCGATGCTTCTGAAAACCCGACCGTTACGTGGTACGCAGACACAGATGGGGATTCATACGGTGACTCCAGTAACAGTACCGCCTGTGAAAGAGGAGTCTCAAGTGATGTGTTGGATGATACAGACTGTAATGATTCCGATGCCGGTCAAAACCCCAATGTGGTTTGGTATGCAGATACAGACGGGGACTCATTTGGTGACCCAAGCAACTGGACCCTTTGTTCACCGACAAGTGGCACGGATGTGTTGGACAATACAGATTGTGATGATACGGATGTCTCCGAGAATCCGACCGTTACGTGGTATGCAGATACAGACGGGGATTCATACGGTGATTCCAGCAACAGCACCGTCTGCGAAAGATCAGCCTTAAGCGATGTATTGAACAACACAGACTGTGATGACACAGATGCAGGTGAATATCCTGGGGTGGTTTGGTACGTCGACGGCGATGGTGACACCTATGGGGCTACTCAGTCAGGTACGTGTGCTAGAGTTTCGAGTACAGACGTTCTAAACAATGTCGACTGTGATGATTCCAGTGCATTTCTGAATCCTGCCGATACGGATGGAGATGGCTTATCAACCTGTTCTGGTGATTGCGATGATAGTGATTCGAGTCTAAACCAGACGGACGCCGATGGCGATGGGTACACCACATGTGATGGAGATTGCAACGATTCCAATGGGTCGGAGTCACCAGTTGGGACTGAGGATTGTTCTGATGGTTTGGACAACGACTGCAATGGCATTGTCGATGATGGTCCTGTTGGTACAACCGAATGTCCAGCCAGTGCTTGTAGCGATGTGGAAACGGGCCTCGCTTATGTTGACCAAGGCTTGGGAAGTGGTCCGGATTGGTATTACTGTGAGAACGATACCGATGGCGGTGGATGGATCCTTGCTTATTGGAACTCCTACGGTCACCACAGTTCCACTAGTGCAACCAATCGATCGTCTCTTGGAGACCTGAATACCCATGCCAAACTTGCCGACAGTGAAATCTCGGGCATCGCACTGGCTGGGTTTGGTGAGGTCATGGTAAAAGATCATCACACAACCACCATTTATATAAAACGGTATACCACCGGTGCTTGGGGAACCTTTTCTTCAACCGGATGGACAAATCAACCCTTTGAATCGATGGACTCGAATGGAAATTGGCAATCTGGGTGCAATGGACACAGAAACAATAGAGGTATATCTACCTATTCAGACAACAATGGTGGCTCTTGTCCGACGGTGTATCAAGGAACCAAAAAGTACTTTGTGACGTGGCATACATACAACTACGCAAATGGTGTTGGCGGTGAATATGGAGTCTACGTTCGGTAAGAACCCATATCGTTGAACATGGAGTCCCACAAACTCTGTGAGTTTGCAGATAGCACTCTGGGGGTTTGAATACTCATCGGACTCCCATCCAGCTGTGTACAGACCCCTCCGGCTTCTTGAATCAGAAGTAGACCGGCTGCAGCATCCCACGGTTGCAAGCCGATTTCCCAGTAGCCATCCAATCGACCACAGGCGACATAGGCCATGTCCAATGTCGCGGCACCCATCCGGCGAATCCCCCGAGACTGAATCAGAAATGGTTGGATGCCGTCTAGCAACTCTTCTGCACGCTCGGCTCTGTCATACGGGAATCCAGTAGCCAAAACGGCATCTTCAAGTTCGCATTCATCGGAGCCTCGTATCGGAACATCGTTGAGGAAGGCACCACCACCTTTGATAGCCGAGAAGAGTTCATCCTTGCTCGGGTCATAGGTCACCGCCACGACAATTTCTCCATCCCACTCCAACGCAATCGATACGGCAAAGTGGGGGATTCCCTGTACAAAGTTGGTGGTTCCGTCAATCGGATCAACAATCCAGCGTGTTGTGGCATCATTCGCCCCACCCATTTCTTCGGCAAAGATTGGAATCTCGGGGGTGTGTTCCATCAAGTAATCGCGTATCAACTGCTCAGCATGCTCATCCAAGTTGGAGACGAGGTCTTTGCAACCCTTCTTATCCACTCGAGTTGGACGGTGTTGGACGATGTGTTTTCCGACTTGATAAGCGATTGTTTTCGCATGTTGTAGAAGTGTGTTTTTCATATCGATTCTCATACTTTGGACTGGTGCACTTAACATTTTGATTGATACTTTGAGTATCTGAAAGCTGAATAAATTCAGGGGATACAAATCGTGATAGGGTTTATCATGCCCCAAACCAACCTCCAAACCCTCCTAGCCACGCTCTCGCCATCTCTAAATCCAAAGGAGATGGTGTTCTGTTGCCTTGGCGGGTTTCCCAATCTATCTGAGTTGCCGACGCCGCCCTTCGCTTTCATCAAAGAAGAAGAGGGATGGACTGTCATTCTTGAGAAAGAAATGGCAGATACACTAGGCTGGATCTACACTGGTGTCTTTTGCCAAATCACGCTTGAAGTTCACTCGAGTCTAGAAGCAGTAGGGCTCACAGCGATTGTCGCAACTGAACTGACCAAACAGAATATTTCAGCCAATGTGGTAGCGGCGACGTTCCACGATCATGTTTTCGTGCCGGCGGATCGATCGGGCGATGCGCTAATATGTCTACAATCTATTCAAGCAAAAAGTTGATTGACTTTGATAGGCTGATGGATGTTTCTCACCTCCTCTTTATTTCGGTAGCCGTATATGTCTGTCATTTGCCCCCGTTGCGAGAGTTCTAACCCTGGGTCCTTACGGTACTGTGACTACTGTGGGTATGAACTGATATCTGAGGTTCCGGCTCCGACTATTCAGGAACCCGCAACGCCCCAATACCAAGATGACAGAGTGATCTCAAAGAAAGATCTTTCGAAGGCTGAGCCCATCATCGAGCATGGTCCATTTCGGGAGGCCGAACGTTGGGCGGAACTGGGTACATTTCTCAATGAGCACCTCCCGGGTTTTACTGTTGAGGATGTACAGGACATAGGCGAAACAAAACGTAGAGTGACCGATGTTACTGAGCTGGATTTGTCCGATTGTGAACTGAAAGATCTACCAGAGTGTTTGGAGTTGTTGACGCAGCTCGAATCTATAGATGTGTCTGGAAATAAGTTTAAAACGGTACCTGTAGTCCTAAGAACATTGACCACTTTGAAGGAAATCGAACTGTGTGACAACAAACTTAAAACCCTACCGGAGTGGTTGTTAGATCTGGATCAAGTCATCGATTTGGACGTGTCTGACAACAAGTTTAAAGAGTTTCCACCGGTCATCTGTGCGATGACTCAACTAAAGGTATTGGACATATCGACCAACGAACTGACTGTATTGCCCTACAACATTGGTCAGTTAATTCATCTTCAAGACTTAGATGTATCGTCCAATGGATTGACAATGTTGACAATTTCTTTCCCAAAACTTACGGCGTTACATGAACTCGATCTCAGTGGTAATAAGCTGAGTTTTTTGCCAACGGGCTTTGAAAAAATGACTGAGATTGTATCGCTTGATTTGGGGAGTAACAACTTAGTTAGTCTACCAGAAGAGATGGGCGAGTGGAGTCAACTGACCTCTTTCTCCATATTTCTCAACCCGATTTCATCGGACAGTATCCCGCCCAATCTACAGAAATTGAACGAAGCGAATAAGGGTTGTTGGACTTGTCTTGTGTGGTTTATTCTGTTGCCGCCGTTTCTCATGTTTCTTGTGGAGATCTTTGAGTAACTCAGGGGGACGATTCATTGCTTGAATCCATTGAAATACACGATGTATTCGATTGTTCCATAAGGTGTTGGAATCATCACTCGCCATATAAAACTGATGTCATGATAGGGACCGAAATTGGCTGGTGCAAGTGTTGTGACATATCCTAGTACCCCACTGGAACTGAGTGTATTTGGAGCAAAAGTTTGATCAATTATTGTTCCATTGGGTAAGGTTATGGAACTGGTACCAAACAATACAGCATAGTCTGCTGAAGCATATGGATTGGCATAGGTAACACCAAGATCAAACTCGAAGTCAAAAGAGGCTCCGGTACCAGTTGTACAGGAGGTTGTGAAGGCAATATCTCCAAGTGAAGACATAAATGCGGATGTGGTTGTCGTACATAAAACGGTACTGTTGATTGAACTTTGAAAGGTTAAGTCCAGATCGTATATTCCGGAAAAGATGGCAGGGTCACAGCTTGGACAATTGGTATTTGGATTGTCACCCCAATCCCAAAAATCACCGGTATCCTCACTCAATCCATCATCTGTGGGGTCGGTTCCATTGGCAACCTCATCCCCATCGGAAATCCCATCATCATCTGAATCATCATCTGTTGGATCTGTACCTTGATTGATTTCATCACCGTCGGTTAGACCATCATCATCACTGTCTGTATCGTTTGGATCTGTGCCAATTATCAATTCATTACCATCAGAGATACCGTCATCATCTGAATCAGAGTCCTTTGGGTCAGTACCTACTGTGAGTTCATCCCCATCAGTGATTCCATCATCGTCAGAGTCGGAGTCATTGGGGTCTGTGCCATTGTCTATTTCATCGTTGTCTGAGATTCCATCATCGTCTGAATCTGAGTCGACTAGGTCGGTAGTATCATCGTCATTGCCTTGTTCATCTTCACTATTCGTATCGGAATCGTTTGAATCATTTGGGGTTGAGGAGTTTGTACCCTCTTGCTGAGATTCTTCTGTTGATGTATCTATATCGTCTGTGACAGTTCCATCTTTAGAGTCTACCGGTGTTGTTCGACATGCAAATAGTGCTAGTAGGGTAATGGTTCTCATGTAATGACTCCACGTGTGAGTTTGTTTAAATCTTATTTCCGGAAAATGCAATGGTATAGGGAACCGTACCATTTGGAGAGGTGATTTGTGGATACCAAGCAAAACCCAATTCGCAATAGGTATACGTAGGCCCAATGACGAACCCGAGACCAGTAGTGGGATCTCCAATGACACCTGAACAGTCTTGAGAGGTGAAGTTCTCTTGAATGGTGCTTCCGTTGGGCAATGTCACCTGAGCACTTCCTTCTAAGCAGGCTCTATCGGCTGACGCATATTGATTAAAAAACGTAGCTGATAGATCAAAGAAGAAATCGAAGTTTGCTCCTGTTGTAGTTGTACAGGAAGTTGAATATGTAAGGTCACCACTGGATAAAAAGTACACTTGTTCGGTTTGAGAGCACAATTGTGTTGAACCAATTGCACTGACAAACTGAAATGTAACTTCATAAGCCCCAGCAAACTCAGCCGGGTCACAATCTGGGCAGCTGGAGTTTGGATTGTCACCCCAATCCCAAAAGTCTCCCGTATCTTCATTCAGTCCATTATCGTTCGGGTCTGTACCGCTGACAATTTCATCTCCATCGTTGACACCGTCATTGTCGCTATCACTATCATTGGGATCTGTACCCAGATTGATTTCATCTCCATCATTTAACCCATCATCGTCAGAATCGGCATCATTGGGGTCTGAACCGATGAGCTGTTCATCTCTGTCATTTAACCCATCCTCATCAGAGTCAGCGTTATTGGGATCTGTTCCATTGGCGATCTCATCACCGTCGGATACCCCGTCGCTATCAGAGTCTGGGTTGTCTGGATCAGTACCTGCTTCCGCTTCTTCAACATCCGTCAATCCATCTTCGTCGCTGTCTTGATTTTCTTCAAGTTCAGTTTCATTATCAGGGGTACTGTTTTCGGATGATGGTTCAGTAGACTCTAGCATTTCTTCAATAGTGGTCTCTGTGGTTTCATCAACAATGTTTTCATCAAGTTTGACGTTTGATGTTCGACACCCCAACAATACTGCCCATATTATATGCACACAACTCCCCTCTAGGATCTATAGAACACCATAGACACTAGACAAGGCGATATTTATTGTTGATAATACAAAAATGTATTGCCGACATCGTATGAGTAGGAGTCTTAGTTTGCGGGTAAATCCAATCCATAAAGTGTATTCAAACGGGCTGCGATGATGGGTGCTTCCTCGGCAGTTGGGTAGAATGCAACATTTGGACAGTCTTCGCCACTGTCATAATAGCCCAGAGCAGTATCGCAAAAGTCGCTGACTGAGTCATCATTTGCATCAGAGAATTTACAGGCGTCAACAATGTCGTTCGGCGGTGCCCAGGGACTGACCATGTCATCTTCATCGACTGTAAACAGAAATTTGGAGTGGAGCGCATTGGTGATGAGTAACGCATCTTCTGGCGGGATATCATTGATGATGTCAACTTCATTGGCACCAAGCGTTTCACTACACAGTCCATAGGTGTTCATCAACGTACCGGTTTCAGATTCATCGCAGAGGTCGTAGAAGAGCCCCATTCCATCTGGACGTGGGATGATGTATGCGCTCTGTTCATCCATGGAAAATACGCGCCAGTACTCTCTACTTAGATCCGTATTACAGTCGGGTAAATAAATGTCAGACTCCATAGGGGCATGGTAGCAACTGCGCGAACCATCTGAATCTGCCTCGCAGTCACCGGAGGGGTTGTTAATCGTTGGTGTGCTCTTTTCTCCGCAGGCCAAAAGGCTTGTCAAAATGAGGGTGAATGTATGGGGCATGATAGTCTCCAGTTTGTAGAAATCTGATTGTATTCATGTCTGAATATGCAATAAATGTGCCGGTTATTGGCTGGGCTCTGACTTAGATGGCTGATGTGCTCTTCATACGAAGAATCTTCTTAAAACTCATTGCAGCGGAACGACTGCCCAAAGGTCATCTGACGTATCATCAATCTCATCGGGGCCGTAGGACCAAATCTCAATCTCTGTTCTGTGTACTTTCACTCGGTAGGGGTTCCCCCATGGATCGAGAGATGTATCTCTCCCTCCAGTGCTCATGAGTTTCTTGCGGAGGAAGTCAGGGAAACGGAGTTCCAAATCTCTTCCGACGTCTTCAGTGAGTACATCGATGACCAAAATGCGCTGGATGCTGGCCACTTCCATCTGGCATCGTACAACCTTTGCTGCTTCGAGCGGAGCTTCTATAATCACTTCGATGGTTTCTTGCTGTGTGTAGGCAACGCCGCCCATCATTGTCATCGGCAACAGCTTACTCAGATTCATCTGAGCCTCCTTTTGGAGAGAGCCGCGCACTTACTAAGGAAGTCATCCATGTTTGCATACTTGGGTGTTGCTGTAGACATACACGGATGATGTGTGCGGGAAGTACGACCACAGTGCACCACGTTGTACAGCGGATACTGGCATTTCTAGGAGCCTCAGACAGAATACCCATTTCTCCTATTATGGAAGGACTTTTCAGTTCAACAGGCGGTTGGGTTTCTACCAAGACGACACCATTAGTCAGCATGTACAATGTGTCGGAAGGGGTATCTTTTTCCAGTAGGTATTGGTCTGTAGGAATGGTTTTCTGAGATGCCTGTGTGGCGAGCATCCACTGCCATTCGGGTGAGAGATCAGCAAACGGAGCAATTTCTTTGATTGCTTTCAGTTTGTCTCGTAAAGTGTGCCATTGTTCAGTGTGGTAAGGCAAACTCAAGATTTTGACATCTGATCGACTCCATAAAATTGGGGTCGTTTTGGATTCCGCTGGGCATAGAAGAACACTCGGGGGTGGAAGTTCAAACAATGTTGAGAAGCCACCTTCCGGTTTGGGGACGATAAAAGCAACGTGCCCTTCGAGTAGGATCCAAATGTGACCGGTATCAACGGAGGCTTCAATTTGAGCACCCTCGGAGATGGTTATGATTTCTGGACTGTCTATGTTCTCGAACGGATGCATTTCTGAGAAGGTGTTTTTACATGCGTTGTATACCTCTATCGAAGCTGGCTCTTTTCGCACAGTTGACGAACGGGGAGTCAATTGTCCAAGAAGATTGCCAGACAGTCGCAACCCTTGGTACAGAAAGTACACATACCCAAATGAAATCAGAATAAAAATCAAACCCAGCCACAGTTGACCCAAGAGTGACGGATAGTGTAGTACTTGAATCAATAGGGTGCTAACATGAGGTAGGACATAGACTCCAAGTAAGTGTATCGCCACACCGAACCACAAAAGCCAAATGCTGAGGGTGATGCGCAATCCGGTTTGTCCATCCACTTCACCAAATTGACTGCCAAGTGCGGAAGAACGTAGGAAGTCTTGAGTGCGCAGTCGCTGCTTGTGAATGCTGACCGTTTCCAGGAGTTGAGCACCATTGGTATCGTAAAAGGGGCAGAGTTCCCATGTCAAAAGCAGCATCAAGACCACTGCTGCTGAGGCACCTAGATCATCAAGGTTCGAGAGATAAGTCCCCGCGATAAGAGCGACGCCTATCAGAAATAGCGGCATTGCAATACCTGCACCGGCAAATTGACGCTGATGGGCGATGGGCGTGTGGTAAATGGCAACTCGATTGGTGCCCAAATGCAATATTCCAAATGTGTGTTTTACATGCACTTCTACCTTTGAGTTGTGGCCAGCCAGCATTGACAGTTGGAATAGGGCAGTCAGACTCATGGCTTTAGCTACGACTGCATAGGCCATTAATGTGCCAAAGAACCAATTTTCTTTAACGGTCCAAGGGGTGTCTGTGAGTGCCAGTTGTCCAGTCAGTAACAGATAGAGACCACTACTAAAAAACAGCAATGTAAGTACCATGAACCAAGAAGCATTCTTGATCTGGATGGGCCAATTAACCGTCTTCGCATAGAGAGACCCAAAGAGCCATTGACGTTTTGGGGGAGTCCAAGAATTGCGCTGCTGATTTGGAAAGAGAAACGCAAAGAGTGCATCGCTGTTTGTAAAAAATTGACCACGACACAACTGTTCCAAGGTTTGCAACAGATGATTTGGGTCGGAAACTTGGGTTTCTAGATCTTGTAGAGATACAGAACCATCTAGACTGGCAATCCAGTTGGGGTCTTCAGTCTTCAATCGGATTGTGGATCGATTCGACGGGTTGAACAACAGATGACCCTCCCCCCATTCAGTCCAAGAGACGTCGTTGCGAAGTATTGGATTCAGAGATGCTGGATTCATTATTCCAGTCCAGTATCGGTGGGTTCTGAAGTCTCAGATTCAGGTAGAGAGTCTTCGAGGGTGAAAAAACTGGGAAGGGCTTGATACTCAAAGGCAACTGAGATGCCCGAACAGGTTCCATCTCCTTGTGGATAGAGGTCGGCAGCAGAGGCGATCACATCCTGCACGATCTCAGGAAGATTGACATCCGGTAATGAGGTGATGTCTGTGAGTGCAGTGATTGGTAAGGCACCCGTGAAGAACCCAGACATGAAACCATCTTCGGTGAGTTCAATATGAATGCCACCATCTTGGAGTTCAAAGTTGAGCTTTTCGTCGAGTACCTGTACTGGCAGTTCTACATTGAGAGGGCTGGCAACAAGGGTCCCATCTACAATCTTCATTCCTTCAATGTGGGAGTTTGGCATATCCAGATCTTTAAAGAAGGATTGATGGGTCATTAGAGCGCCATCTGTACCAACCAGTGGTGTACCCTGTCCGCGCCAAATGCTCACGTCTACACAGTCGTCATTTTGCCAACTGTCGACGCCTTTAATCTCGACCATCAGCAAGAGGTTCCCATTGTTGATGGAATCTTGGACCAGACTTTCCAGAGCAACCGCCTCGGTACTCTCTAGAGCAGGGATGAGTGCGGAGAAGGCGTTGTCAATCCCAGGATTGCCGTTTGGGTCTACGAGGTCTTCTTTGTAACAGCCGTTAGGGTCCGTGTTGATAGAGGTTAGTCCGTCAATGTTGAGTCCCCACCCGACACTATTTTCGCGTCTGGCATGCGTTAGCGTAGAAATGACGCCGATGAGTGTTTCACCTGTATCGGAACAGGTTTGAATCGCGACGACTGTATCCTCTGACTTGTCTCCACAAGATAGAATCATTTGAAGTACGTAGGGAATAAAAGGGTTCATTCACACCTCCAAAGCCGATAGACCGTCGGTAACTTGTGAATCATCTTCACCAAAGGAAACTAGGTTGAGGCCCATCGCTCGTAAGATGGATAGGGTAAACAGATTTACATTTTCGGTGCTGTACGATCGATAGTGCATGTTTTGGTGAAGTTTTCCCCCAGCGGATCCAGCCAATAGAAGAGGAAGTTCATCCAATGAATGCGAACGTCCCTCAGACACTTCACTGCTCAACACGATGGCGCAATTGTCTAGTAGGGTTCCATCACCTTCCGGAATGGCATTCAAAGCCTGTAGAAATACGCTAGCCTGTTCCATCGTGAACTCTGTTATCTGTTGCACTAGCGGCTGGTCGCCTTGTTCATTGTGGGTGAGGGAATGGTGACCCATGTCTGTAAAATCATACAAGATGTTGTTCAGAGGGGATGTGTACGCATAGCTAAGTACCCTTGTTTGGTCACAGGCTAGCGCCATCGCCATAATTTCTGACATCGCCGCATTGCGGGCAGCCATTTGGGGCCTGGACTCTACATCTGGATACTCTTGAAGAGGGGCTTCTGGACGGTAGCAGGCTTCAAGCGAAGGAGGGTCTTCTTGCAGTCTGGCGAGTCTCATTTCGATATCTCGAATGCCGTCCAAATGCTGCTCTAGACGGATTCGATCTGTGGCTCCAAGTTGGGATTGAAGCGCCACAGTGTCTTCACGGACAACGTCGAGAACCGAGCGTCTAAATCCAAGTGTTGGATCGATGATACCCTCTTCTCCAGGGGCTCTAAATGTGGGTCCGAAGATCTTTTCGTACAGCAAATAGGGGTCGCTCTCTACTGGGTTTCTAGAGTTTGGTCCATTCCAAGAGACTGAATCATTGGTTTTACATCCTGTAATGAGAGAACGATAGACGGTTTCCCCGCCAATTCCTTGAGCCAACAGTTGATCAAAGGTGGGCGCAGCTGCCGTCCAGTTTCCGTCACCTCCAATCAACTCTTGTCCCGTTAGGAATCCCATACCTCCAGACCAATGTGGGGATATGTTGCGCACCTTGATCGACATACCACTGATGACGGATAGCTTGTCCTTTACCGGAGCAAAGGCCTGCAAACTTTGTGATAGAGCCCAGTCGTCTCCAAATCCTTCACCAGTGGGTACCCAGTTCTCAGGGCGATTTCCATTTCCCCAATAAAAGAGCCCAAATCGCTTTGGGAAACCACCATCTTGCGCGAGGGCTTTGCGACTCATGAACAACTCTAGCATCGGTAGGTGAAGCGTGACCAAGCCGCCGGCCATCATACCACGAAGAAATTGTCTGCGATTGACGTTGCGTTGAGGTTTCATTCTGCGGTATCCTCATCGGTATCTGTTGAGTCATCGGAATCTTGAGACAGTGCACCGTGTGAGCGGAAAGATTCACTCAGGACAAGAGTGCGCACCAGACTGGTAAAAGACCAGTTGTTGTAAAAGAGATGCTCAACCAACCAGTCTTGATGGGCTTCTTCAGCATCGGTCATGCGATGTCCCAGGGCATAGGAATATAAATGATTAGACAGACAGGGTCCCAATCGTTCGTGTTCACTGACGACAGCTCCCATTTCCCAAGCATCGATGAATGTTGCCCCATCGATGTTTCCAGAGGGGTCAATTGGGGCGTTGTTCTCCAAGTCTCTCCATTGTCCGATTCCGTCGAAGTTTTCCAAACCCAGGCCCACTAGATCCATCATCTTATGACATCCAGCACAGGAAGGGTCTTCGAAGTGCTGTTCGAGTCTCTCTCTCATCGTGGGGGCTTCTTCAGTAGCCGCAGGAATTGAGGTGTCGACATTTGCAGGCGGCGGAGGAATCGGCTGACAAAGCAATGTTTTTCGAATGAACACACCGCGCAAGGTTGGTGACGAAGCGGTTGCATGGGCGTGAAGATTCAACATGCTCGCTTGGGTTAACAGACCACGTCTTCCATTTTGTTTTGTGAGAGTGACTTCGCCGAAACCATCTGACAAGGGGGCTGGTATACCGTAGAGTGACGCTAGGCGTCTATCAACAAATGATGTTTGTGTGGTGAGCAATTCTCGAAAGTCGAGGTCGTTGTCCAAGATGTACTCGATGGTCAGGAACGTCTCTTCTTTGGCTGAGGCATATAAGTCGGGGCTCGCGTGGGTGAAAACCAACGGGTCCTTTGTAATGGAATCCAACTTATACAAGTGCAAGAACTCATCAAAGAAGTTTCGGATTCCGTTGTCAAACTTCGGATCCAGCATCATTCGATCGACTTGGGACTCCAATACAGTCAAGTCCAGTAATTCACCACTCTCAGCTAGATCTAGCAACTCAGCATCCGGTGTGGAGTTCCACAGAAAGAAGCTCAGTCTGGATGCCAAAGACCATGCATCCAGTTGATGAATCGATAGACTTTCATCTGTTACACTTTCAAGATTGACCTCTGTACGATACAAAAAATGTGGAGATTGCAACAGAGCAGCCAATATGTATTCAACTCCAGTTAGTGAATCTGTCTGACCAGAGATTACATCGTAGAGCCCATTCAATCGTTGGCGTTGGTCATCGGAGACCGGCTTTCGCCAGAGTTCCAGACTGAGAGAGTCAATCCCATTGTAAATACACGCTTGACTGGGTGATACGGTGAGTTCACAAGCAAACCAGTACGCCAACCGATCGGGTTCTGCGACAATTTGTTCGGCGATGGAGTAGCTGGCACTTTCGTATCGCTCAACGCCAACGGGACTGATCGACGAGATTCCAGCCCCCAATGACTTAAACCCTTCGGTTTCCACATCGGGTTCCAAATTGGTAGGGACCAGTAGACCGTCGCCAAACGTATCTAAGATAACGTTTCTATACTGAGATATGGTCAATCGTCTCAATGATGGGGGAGATGGTTGTGGAGTTGGTTCAACTGAGGGCATGGACTGTGCCTCACCCGTATCTTTGTCTCCCGTACATCCAAATCCAATGGTGAATGCAGGGGTGCTCAGTAGACAATAGGACAAGATTGCAAAGGGGTAAGTTGAACTGGAAGCAGATCGATGCATCGGTATCCTCAAGGTGCGCTTCTAACCAGTGTACCATGATTCTAGATCATTGATTTGAACACATACTAAATTTGTCTGCTAATTCTCCTTTGTCTCTGTACACAAATCGACATTGCCTGATTAAATTGCCCGAAATAGAAGACCGAAACCGTCTTTGACGTACGGTTTCTATCGATAGGAGAAATTAGATGCAGCCAATGGATGAAATTGAACGATTGCGTAAAGAGATGCTCGTCGGCAGTAAACGCGGCAATCGATTCTTAGAAGGTTTTTCAAAGTCTGCGGTCATTTTGCACAGTGTAGGCGTAGAACAACTTTGGGTTCGCTTGATTGAAGACGACCAGAAACTGAAGATTCGTCCAGGGATTCCTGTACCCATCATTGTTCCAGAATCGACAATCGAACAGGACAATGTGAACAATACTGAAGAATCTTCTGTAGAGGGCACAAAAGAACATGTGCAATCTGCTCGTGAAGAAGTCCTGACTGATGACCTTCAATCTGAAGAAGTTCCGGTCGAAAGCATACGTATGGTTCAAACGGCATCAAGTTTGTCGTCTGTAAAACGGTTGATGCGCAAAGCCAATGATGGCCTCGAAGAGAGAGGATTCAACTTCCTCAACTTGTGTGTAGGTAAGGTTCATTGGAAAGACGACAAGCATTCTGGGTATGCGCCTGCACTGTTGATACCGGTACGATTTCTTCAAACAGCTGTTCGGTTGGGGATCTCGATCGAGTTTTCCGATGAAACGATTCAATGGAATCCTGCG
>CALDQI010000588.1:0-12453 GCA_937911635.1 uncultured Pseudomonadota bacterium
GTTGTGGTGCCAGGGTTCGCGGATTGACTGCGAAGTGCGAGTGCTTCTTGTTTCATTTTCTCGTAGTCTTGCTCGTTAATGAAACCTTCATCCAACAGTTCTTTCGCTTCTTTCAGCATTGCACGCCAGTTAGACATTACACTTTCTCCATACCAGTGAAATCTAGGTAGAAGGTAACCACATTTATACTCAAAATCACAATCCCTGTTGTCATTCCAGCAATATTCAGACATAATATATATACTTATTGACAAAACTATAGGATTTGTATGAATCAATATGAGGCCATACACCGTATACGCGCTTCAAAACCGACCCTGCGCATGAAAGAGATACTCGATCTTGGAATCACACGATACATGCTCTATACCCTTAGAGATGCAGGGCTACTTGAGCAGATTGGTCGAGGGATGTATCGTCTCACTGAACACCCATCTCTTCAATATCCAGACTTGGTGACCGTAGCCATCCGTCACCCTCAATCGGTTGTTTGTCTTATCTCTGCACTGTCCTTTCATGGACTCACTACACAAATCCCTCATGATGTATCGATCGCCATTGCAGAAGGTGGGTATGCTCCACAGCTTGACTTCCCGCCCATCCAAGTGTATCGTTTCTCCCGAAGCACACATCAAGCAGGTATTGAACAGCATAGTTTAGATGGTGTGCCAGTACGCATCTACAGCCCTGAGAAAACCATCGCCGACTGCTTCAAGTTTCGCAATCAACTCGGTATGGATATTGTACTGGAGGCGCTCAAAATGTACCGAGAGACCACCAGATTCAATCATCGAACGGTTCTAGAGTTTTCGACACTCTGTAGGGTACAGAACATCATTCGACCCTATTTGGAAGTCCTGATATGAGCCCCACCAAAAACATGGCTGCCTCCGTGAAGCAAAAGTTGCTCAATCAAGCCAAAGCAACCAAACGCCCCTTCCAAGAATTGCTTCAGTACTATGCGATGGAACGGTTTCTCTACCGACTGTCCCAAAGTCAACATCGAGAGCGCTACATCTTAAAAGGCGCACTGATGCTGAGAGCTTGGAGCCACCCATTATCGATGTCGAGACCCACGATGGACATTGACATGCTGGCGATGACAGCCAATACAGAAGAGAATATACATACACAGACCTTGGATATCATCCAAACACCCGTTGTGGATGATGGACTGCAGTTTCAAACCAGCACGATTAAAATTAGTCGGATTACAGAAGGCGCTTCGTATGAGGGTATTCGAGTTCGATTTATTGGTCTGCTAGAACGGACGCAGGTACCCATGCAGCTCGACATCGGATTTGGGGACAAAGTTCATCCAAGTCCTCAGCAGAAGGAACTCCCAACCATATTGAACCAGCCACCACCGAACCTTCTGTGTTATCCGAAGGAAAGTTCGATAGCCGAAAAGTTCCAGGTCATGGTACAGCTCGGTCATTTAAACAGTCGCATGAAGGACTTTTACGACATTTGGACATTGTCTCAGCAGTTTGCATTCGACTTCGACACACTCCAAGAAGCCATTCGGCAAACCTTTACAGAGAGACAGTGTGAACTGAGCGAGCCGATAGATGCCTTTACAGATGCGTTCATCGAGGCCCAACAAACCATGTGGAACGCATTTCGAAGACGCATGAAACAGGACCAAATCCCCGAAGATTTTCGCATCATCAATCAAGATCTACAAGCGTTTCTATTGCCGGTTGTGCACCAGCCCTCTAGAACTATGCGCTGGACACCAGATAGCGGTTGGTACGAAAAACCTTAGGTCATGGAGTATTTCAACGGCGACTTACACTGAATGGGAACTTCAACTGGTTGTCAGACAAACACACTCTCGTAACAGGTACCCCCGTTCCGAACATTTTACGGTACACGATCCGCACATTTTCCCGTACCGTGTACCGGAGCGCGTAGGAAGCACACGCAACAATCCCCCGAGCCGTGACACGGCACAGCACGTACCGCACCCGTAACAGAAACCCCGATCCGAGCATTTTACGGTACACGATCCGCACATTTCCCCGTGAACGGTCCACACATTTTCCCTGTACGTGTACCGGAACGCGTACGGAACACACACGGAACACGTACCGGAACACGTACAGGGAACATCCTCGGAACAGGAACCCCGATCCGGAACCGTATACATCCGCCGCAACGCTATCGCGGTACAGAATGTGTCAGACTCCGTACCCACACCCTACACCATCGTGATTTTCGGAGGCTGGTTCGTCCGCGCCGTCTCACCCTACTTCGTGTGTGGACGTGCTGTTCGGACCAGCCCCCGAAAATCAAAGAGTGAGCCGCCTGTTTTGCCTGTCTGATACTCGAAATACCGATCGCTACGATGAAACCCAAACAGTCCCTGAGCGCCGATGTAGTAAGCCACCAACCATTCACAATACACTCCAGCACAATCCCCTACGAAGCACCATTCTTCGGCACTCCAAACTGAGCCACGGTTTTCCCGCCATCACCCTGTCGTACACGCTACTTCGTCGTGTCCGCCTGTGTGATGCGTCGTGAAAACCTGCTTTCTTGGGGGTAAAGGGGTAAGACTGGCTTGTTACCGTAAATGAGTTCGCTACGATACTTATTTTTTCGGCATTCGCAAGGGGTTTAGGGGTTCCTCGAGAGACGAAAACCCAAGTAGTCGCAGCGGCACGTGGGGACTTCGTCGCGGCGGACCGACACGCGAGTGCCCCTAGCGAGGTTGCACCAGCCACCACCACGGCCCACACGGAACGGGCCACTGTCCAGACCCGTAGGGTCCGTCTGAACACCACTGCTATAGCCACCTTTTATATCCCAGACCCACTCCCAAACATTTCCACTCATATCGTAAAGTCCAAATCCATTGGGCTTCTTTTGACCAACTGGATGTGTCTTGCGTCCACTATTTTTCGTATACCAAGCCACTGCATTAACGTACTGTGTGCTTCCTGCGTATTTGAAACGCTGACCAGAACGAGCACTGTACTCCCACTCTGCCTCTGTTGGCAGTCGGTATCCTTTCGCATCCCAGTTACACCTCACATTCTTACCGTTGATGGTATAAGCAGGCGTTAAACCTTCTCGCTTTGATAGCTTGTTGCAGAAATCCACTACATCAACCCAACTCACACACTCCACTGGTCGATTCGCACCTTTAAACCAACTCGGATTTGAGCCCATCACACTTTCCCACAATGCCTGAGTCACTGCATATTTGCCAATCAAGAAATCTCGGGTCAATGTCACCTTATGGCGAGGCTTTTCAGAATCATAGGCATCCTCATCATCCTCCAGAGCACCCATCATAAAGTCACCCGCAGACACTCGTACCATTTCCTTTGCCATTCGAACACAAAAGTCTTTCTCACTCTCCGACAAATCCTCGATAGCCACATCTCCCAATGCTCGAAACGCCATCGACTCAAACGCACCACTCTCGTACAATGACTGCCACACCGACTCATCTTTCACAGATTCTACCAACACCCGTTCAGCAGACAACGGGGCACTAAATTTGTCAGCATCCCGTAGGACCACCGACTCTCCATCCAGCTTCAAATATCGGCACAGATACTCGGGTGCTAAGGTCGTCATCAGCGTCAGACCGTTTCGGATGTTCTCAATGTCGTCGCTGAATACCAACTTGTCTATCTTTTCGAGTTGGTCATCCGGAAATGTACCGTTGTTGTATTGGGTTTCAATAGCTTTCCACAAACTTTGGATGGTACTCATACACTCTCCAATCAAGATTCAATCTTCGATACATCTTTGATATCACAAACCAACCAATTCAACCATCCAAACCTCAAGGATCCACCATAACTCACAACAGCTGTTCCTAAGCACCCAAAAAATCAAGGAGCGCTCTCGAAAATTCTCTGAGTTGTTCAAGATCATTGTTCGATGCTTCACCAGCCGCAATGATATCTCCGACCACTGTTTTCTTCTGATCTTGACTCAACGTAGAGCGCAAATGCGAACAAGCTATTTCCACCAAAAACCACAACGCCTCATTTACATCTTCAGGATTGTCGACCTGTTCAACAAATAATTTCGTGACCGTTTTGACAAGAACAATATCTTGTTGGACCTTTGCTTGGTTTGAATCGCTAAGAAGATTCTGCGAAACCTTTTCTATAGCAGACCCCTCCAAAAAAGGGTAGCGAAATTGAGCTGAAGCAAGGCAATAAAGGTCTGATCATCAAATCCCATGGTTTTAAACTTATTGATGAAAGTCGGGATATTTTTTGTCTCGTTTTGCATGGGTTCTCCTCAGTCATGTTCTACGCATTTTGATATCACAAAGCAACCGCCAAATTCAACCAACATTCAGTCATGTTGAATCGAGAGTGTTTCACTTACAGGTCATGATCAAATGAGTATGAGCGTTGGAAAACGACTCACAAAGTCTCCATACCACAAAGGCTGAATCTATAGTTGCATTCTTCGACTGACTGCGTGTATACATTCTCGTGTACGGCTGTACACTTCGACTACACTCACTTTGTCACTCTATGAATCCAACCGATATCTTCTAGCCGACAACGGAGTTGCTATAAACAATTATACGTTCACCAATCAAACACCTACATCAACCCAACAACCAACTGACCAACACCCAAGCCACCAAACAAACCCATCCCCAACCCCAAACCAACGCCTAATTCAACCAGCCCTCAAACAGCTGGCCAACACCCACGTCACCAAAAACAGCCCCAAACCAACTGCTACATCAAACAGCCCACGAATCACAAACCAACATCCAAATCACCAAACAAACCCATCCCTCAATCGAAAAGTCACCAATCACCGAGTCAACAACCAAGTCCTCCTAAAGTCTCCAACCACTTCCCTGTTTCAAAGTTGAGAGTGGATGATGGATTCACAGGATGCCCGAAGGATATAAAAGGTCGCTATACTCAAGTATGCGAACTTTTCTAGACAAGGGAAGCCGAAGAATACAGCACCGCACACCAACTTTTAGTAATGCAGTACCGCCAATCAACTTTTACCTGAAGCGCTTGGGCCTCGGCGCCTTACTCCCCTCTGAAGCTCTTCTCGCCAGCATCGCCACGTCTTCTTCTTTGAGACCGCGGTAGTCTGCCCCGTGAACCTTGAGCGGAATGCTGATTTCCACCAGTCGAGAATAGGCTCTAGAACCGATCCGATCGCCGAGTGTTTGCTTGAACTCTTGACTCGCGAGAGCGGGTACAGGGGTTCCGGAGGGTCCCTGCCACTGATAGTTGGTGGTGCCCAAGAGCGGTTTAAGCGCATTGTACCGGCGGGAAATAATATCGTCGATGATCGACATCTCCCACTCTGTCAGACGCCCCTTTCCAATCTCGTCAATCGCTAAAATTGGGACGGTCACCAATTCACCCAAAATCGCCTCATCGGATTTCCCTGCGCTGTAGGCAGCCCTGAGTTGTCCGAGCAATCTTGAAAACTCGACAAAACGGACCGGAATCCCATGGACAAAAATGAGGAGTTTGCAAAGTCCCACCATCAGATGCGTTTTTCCACGGCCCACATCTCCATAGAACACGATGCCCTTGTCCTCTTTTCCAGCTGCGAAATTGTCCACCCACAGATCGGTCGTCACTTTGATTTTGATATTGGAATTGTCGATCCACTGAAAATTACTAAGGTCTTTTCCGCCGTGTCTCGCAGTGATCCCAGATCGATTGAACATCGCTATTCGATCCGGCAATTTTTGACAGCGACAGCGACCAGAACGCATGACGCCATCAATTAACTTCCGAACCACACCATCTTCGCAACGAGGACACTCTGGTATACAGGAACAGATCGTCGCGTGCGCATACCCTTTTTTCGGCTTGAGGGTATAGCCGTGTCCACCACACAAAGAACAACTAATATCGGGACTGGGTTCAAAGGTACTCATGCTGACACTCCATTTAAACGATTCCACAATTCTTGTGCTTGAATCAATGGAAAAAACTGACGCATTCGATCTCGTGCCACTTCTTCTACGGCTTCTACCCAACGCTGTCCTGTCAAGAGTCGTTTTAAGTGCTGCAATTCAATCTCTGCATCTTCAATCCAATTCATCTGTGCCGAGCCATACTCTGCCCAAGCACCATCCTGAAAATCATTGATCCAAGTGATGATGTGCTCAGCCATCGCCTCCCGATCCCAACTCTGTTTGGCTGCATGGTCCAGTCGATTGGCAAAAGAACGTTGCGCATCAACCAGCATACTATCTTCGTGCCATTCATTTCGAATGTCTAAGGACCACTGTTTCATCGCCTCACTATACGTCGTCGCCACAACAGGTTCTGATTCTTCTTTGGGGGCATTTTTATAGAGCAATTTTTTAAGTGTTCCTTTGCAACGATTCAAAGACAACCGCGTTTTGACACGATTGGCGCGACGCTTTTCCGACACCTTATCGATGGCACACAAAATTGCGGGTACCGGTATTGCCTCATCGAGCCACTGTGCCAACAAACGAACATCTGCGCCAGACAGAAACATTGCCCCTCCACGAACATTGACCAAATAGGCAGCCACTTGTTCAGCGGCTTGACGATGTTCTTCAGAGATGGAATCAAAGGGTGTGGACATAAAACCATTCAGTGACAGATCAAAACTCACGGGAACTCTGGGGCAAAATTCGGGAAAACAAGGAAGGGATTTGGACTTCTAAGTTGCTACGTCATCAGAATAGCAAATCGGAAAGGGATGCACACCCGTCTCAAAAGAGATAAACAATACAAAACGGCATGCCATACTAAATGCAACCGCGTCAAAGTGTGGTCTTATTATCCTATGGAGTTTTCTGTGCAGTGGCGAACACTATTTTTTGGAATTGCAACCCTACCCTTTATGATCACCCCTTCAACCGCCTTGGCTCAAGATGATGACTGGCTAGAGGGAGATGACGATGGGGAAACGACTCGTGAAGAAGGCGAGGCTGACGAGATTGATTTGGATGAAGATCCAGATGAAGAGTCTATTGATGGCCGCGTAACGGAGCCATCGGACGGATTGGATTTGGGAGAGGAATACGAGACTCAAGCACTCAGAGGTGAAGGCGAAGACGATGCCGACATTTACAGAGACTTCAAATCTGAGTTAGAACGGTTGGACCCTGCAGAAGAGGCCATCTCTTGGCAAGAATATCTCGACAAATATCCAAAGTCCATCTTCAAACCGGCCATTGAACAGCGCATGTTGGAGTTAGAGGCTGAACTCTATGATGAAAGAATCGAGGACCGATATCGAAATGACGGTGGCGATGGGACAGCGGAAATCAAGCTGACCCAACCAATATTTTTATCCAATATCGATCCTCGGCAAAAATTTCATGCGGGTTTTGAATTGGGATTTCCTGGACAGTTCAACATATTGCTGGATTACGAGCACCAACTTAAGCGAGAGCTCTCCATCCATGGCGGAATGAGATCAAGTGTCTCAGGCACCTATTTTGAACCCGGTGTAAAATATGCCTTCATCAAGTCTGCACGATTGCAAATGCTCTCAACGGCCAATCTTGATTTGATGCTGGGTGGCAATTTGGGTGTTCGCCCCACAATTGGATGGGGCAAGCGCTTCACATTAAAAAATGACATCCTGTTGGACACCATGGCTCAAATCGGGTCGGAGCTCATTTTTTCACCGACGTTTGATCCCCGTTTACAAGGTGGTTTTCAAATCGCTGTGGCACCAACGGATACCATACGGTTCTTTGCAGAATCATCCGTCTACATGAAAGATTTCTCATGGGAACGTGGTGATGCCTTTGCGTTTAATACCTTCACCTTCGGGATCAAGTTCTTTGATCAGAAAAATCCTCGCGATAGCAAATACGAAGTGGGCACGGCGGCCAATATCCCCTACTATTATAAGTACTGGCGACAACACTATGGCTCAATTGCTGGCGATATCAACTGGTATTTTGAATAACATCCACGAAAATACACTTTGACCGGTAGGGGGTTCTATGTCTACAGATGCACCTTTGATGACAGCGCTCACCTTTGATCGCTCTAGAGAAGATTGGCATTGCTCAACCGGACTCATCAAAGAAAAGGTCCCCCGCCCTGTATTGAATGAGACCGATCGTGACTCCGTCATCATTCGAGTTCAATATGCAGGATTTTGTGGTTCAGACAGGGGCATCTGGTGGAGAAAGGCATTCGGAGATATGATCCTTGGCTCCTTAGATAACACCAAAACAGACAAGCGAATCGTCGGTCACGAGCTGCTTGGTGAAGTTGTTGAACTGGGAGCGGACGTTACCCGGGTCAGAGTTGGAGATCAAGTTTCAGCGGAAAGCCACATCGTGTGCGGGATGTGCCTGCAATGTCTAAACGGCGAACTTCATGTCTGTGCCAACGACAAAATCATCGGTATCTCTCATGATGGGTGTTTTGCTGAGTACATAAAACTCCCTGCCAAGTGCCTGTGGCCAACCAACTTAGACAAGATCCGCCCTGAGATTGCAGCCATTCAAGAACCCTTTGGCAATGCCGTTCACGCGTGTCAGGCCACCGATTTACGAGGAAAGCCCGTTGTGGTGATCGGATGCGGAACGATTGGTCTCTTTGTCATTTTGATTGCTCGAGCACTTGGAGCCAGTATGGTCATCGGGGTCGAAGTGGATCCGCACCATGCTGAACTGGCAAAACAGCTGGGGTGTGATGCCGTATTGATACCAAACCCTGTCTCTTCTGATGCTCCATACGCTAGTGATCCAGCGCTGGTCCAGCAAATCCTCGACCTCACAGATGGACTCGGTGTAGATGTGGCTTTCGAAATGGTTGGACACAATTCTGCACTCAACAATGCCGTAAAGTCCGTTCGGCGGGGGGGACATGTGGTCATGTTTGGGGTTCGAAACGGAAATGTCGTCATTGAAGACTATCATCGCGTAGTCATGAATGGTCTCCACATGCACGGCGTTGTTGGAAGACGCATCTTTGATACATGGGAAACCACTCGCGCACTGTTGGAAAACCAAGACAATGGGATCCAAGAGGCCATATTCAACATTATTTTAGCAGGTGGAACCGAGCCCATCGTACACATTGATAATTGGAATAAAGACGACTTTGAGAAGATCATCCAGAAATTTCCCAAACCCATCATTCAGTTCGATTGATAGGCTGAGCGAAACAATGTCTCTAGGTACCGTTGGAATTCGACGACTCAAGGTCCACACGATTGTCGGCTTATTGCCCCATGAGCGAGTTCAAAAGCAAGACATCTTTCTCTCTATTGAACTCTCCATCAATTTCTCTCGATGTGTACAACATGACACCGAAGATCTTCAATACTCGGTAGACTATGCTACGGTAGCAAAGGATATCACAGAGTGGATTCAGCTTGAAGAATTTGAGCTACTGGAGAGCATCGCACTCTTAGGCACCGAACGCATCCTCAATCGGTATGCCGCCGTCACACAATGCACCATAGAAATAGAAAAACCCGCAGCCATTAAAATGGCGACGGGTGCTTGGGTGCGATGGACTCGCACGCGCTAATCCCAACAAATCTTAGATGTACTCGTCATCATCATCATCGCCGTCATCATCTGGATTTGAATCCTCACCGGTATCAGCAGTTTCTGAATCGGCTTGGTCATCTGCCAACATATCGGACTCCACCTCTTCGCGAATATCGTCAACATCGATCCCCAACTCTCTCAAGGCATCTTCAAATCGAGAGAAGGCCGATTGCAATTCGTCTAGTGGGTTGCCGGATTCATCAAACTCTATTACCCCTTCGCGAAGGGCTTTATAGATCACAGGATGATACTTGTCGACAATCTGTACCAAAGCCTGTACAGAGCGAAGAAGCTGCCTACGTGTCAACTCAGCATCTTCCAATGGAAACTCAATGATCGCACGGACCTCACCATCCGAATCATCATATTCAAACTGAATCATTTTGGTTTTCCAAGAGACCATCAATAAGGTTTGCAATAAGGCCGGACGATTTGTTTCATCGAGTGCAGAATAACATTGTGGTGTGAAAATTTTCAAGAACTCACCCTCTTCCTCGAGTGATATCACCATCCCTAAATGGTTCTCCCCATCTTTATCTACATATTGCTCTGTACCAAATCCAGTGATGATCACATCACGTTCTTGATCAATTCGGTGCTTTAAGCCTTCCGAATCTAGATAGCCAGAAATTTGTTCGAGTGTTGATCCCATACAGTCTCCAAATTATTTGATGGTGCTAGGGTATTATATCAATCTTACGGTCAATGAACGAAAAAAGGTTCTAATATCGGATTCGATTATACAAGTGGTACTTCCTTAGCAACCTAATCGAACGACTTGAACCACAAATTTCCACACAATCTTCACAGAAGGAAACCAACTTTGTAAGTTTCAATCAGATATATTGGGACCTCAAACCCAAAATGAATCGAGTATACAATGAGACTATTAACCAGTTTATTTTTATGGATGTTCATCAGCTGCCAACCCACACCGGAGTATGGTATCTGTGAAGACATTTGCAAGGAAGTGTATTCCACTTGTCAGTTTGCAGCCTATCCAAGCTTTGACTCTTGTCTTGAAGGCTGCTTTTACAATGAGGAAGAAGGCGCTGATATGGATGCACAATACGAATGCTTTCAAGAAGCCGCTTGTGATACCTTTGAAATTGTTGAATGTGAAAACACCCATGGAGCACAATCCGATGAATAAAACAACGACCCTAACTTTACTCAGCCTCTCGATGGCTTGCTCATCAGACTATGAACTCACCGGCGAGCGACCTGATGTCAATCCTGGAGACGTCACCGAGTGCCCCTTTACTGAAATTGAAGGCACCAGTTTCCAATCCTACGACTGCAATCCTGTATTTACCAATACGGATGAAGACTGGGGCGGTGATGTTGGATCTGTAGGCTTCTACGCTACAGACGTCATGGGACACCCTTTTTATCAAATGTGGTACACATCTTCTGATTCTGATCAATTTGGCAGCTTTGGAATGGGATACGCAATTTCCTCTGATGGGACAAACTGGGATACACATCCAAACAATCCCTTGTTTCAGTCAGATCCAAACGCTTGGGACGCAGACTCTGTAGCAGGTCAAGTTATCGTTTGGGACCCCGTCGAAAAGGAATATGTGATGGCGTACCAAGGGTTCACACTGGGGACCGGAGAGTTTGATTTTGAGACCTTTGAAACCGACACTGGCACTTGGGGACTGGGAATCGCAACCTCACCGGACGGTATCTCTTGGACAAAATCTACCCGAAACCCAGTCATCAACTTTACCGAAGATTTCGACATTCTTTCTGGAGCTCAGATTTCTCCGTGCTGGCCCCTCACGATTACCATCAATCGTCGAGGATTTCGTGGATACATCGCAGCATCAAGAAATGATGATGCATTCTTGGGCGAGACGGCGTGTCACATTTATGCAATGGATGGCGTCGATGCAGACACATGGATCATTGATGACAACGCCCCTGTATTTGAAGCGGGTGGTGTATACGATAGAATGGGAATTGCATCTGCATCCATCGTAGAATTGAATGGCATACAATACATGTTCTATACTGGATTTACCGACTGGACGGAATTTGATGGCTATCGTTCTGCCACCAATCTCACGGTCAATCTGGCGACGTCCACCGATGAAGGACAGACTTGGACCCGAGATCCAAACAATCCACTTCCATTGTCTACAACTGGTGTAGCTAGCAATGTTGCTGCACAGGTGATTGGAGAGCGTATCCACTTATGGGTGACCGATATGTACGATGGTCAAGCTGCCGTCGGATACTTCCTGTATGAACCAGAAGTTGAAGCCACAGAAGAGACGGAGACCACTGAAACAGTGGAATAATATTCCTTCTTGGTCTGTACATATGCCCTGAACTTCACTGAAGTTCAGGGCATTTCTTTTGACTTGGTTTATGGATGGACCAAGTAGCCTTCGATGTAATATGTTGTAGTGCTGCATCCATCAAAGGACAATGTAGAACCCGCAGGAACCTTCAATGAAGCGGTCCCAGTTGTAAAGACCGTCTGAGGCTGAAAGTATGCTGTTCGTGTAAACATATACGTTGGATAAAAATAGTTGCTCGTCGGAACAATCACGCTTCCATCAACGGATATTTGACACGACTGATTGGTGATCAATGTGGTAACAATGACATCTTGATCAACGGGGGCTGTAAAAACGGAGGCCCCTTGATTGATACTGCCGCCGTAGTTTACAATTGGATTCTGTCCTGCACTCACGTGAGGACCCATCTGCGCATTGGCAGATTGAATGAGTTTGTACGTCACACCGGTCGATAAAACCAAGAATGCTGTCGCCATGATATTTTTCCACATTGTGTACTCCTATATAGATTGAATGCCTATTGCTTACCAAACCGGTATTGGAAATGCAATCCCTTTGACTATTCGGTATAAAGTTTGCATGCAATCTATGTATACAACAGCAATCTAGGAA
>CALDQI010000589.1:0-2131 GCA_937911635.1 uncultured Pseudomonadota bacterium
GAAGAACTCATTTGTACGGCAACGGCTACAGATTTGGATGGGACCTCGCTGTCTTACGCCTTTGCGTGGACAAATACCACGACGGGGTCTGTATTAACGGCAACCTCATCAACCACAAGTTCGTCTACGTTACAACTGGATCCCAGTTTGGTGAATCCATCTGAGTCTATTGAATGCAGTGTCGTGGTGACGGATGCGAACAATGGAACGGCGACTTCGAGTGTAATTGCGACGGTACAAAACTCATTGCCCGTATTTGATACCAATGCTAAGATTTTACCCGATACAGGTGTTGTGGTCGGTAGTGTACTCACTTGTACAGCCACCGCATCAGATGTGAACGATGGACCATTAACCGTTCAGTATCAGTGGAGTACAGGAACCACCGGTCAAACCTACACTGTCAACGCACAAGATGTTGGGGTGGGGGATTCGATTGAATGTACCGCTACGGCGGTCGATACTGCTGGTGAAACCATCCAGAGCACCGATAGTGTCCAACTTGACAATACTGCACCTACCTTGAGTGCCGTTGCCATCACTCCGAATGCCAATGTGGTCAGTTCTGACGTGTTGGTGTGCTCAGCCACTGCGACAGACCCCGATGAGACAGTAACACCGACCTACAGCTGGTCGATCAATGGTTCAGTCGAAGGTAGTGGAGATACCCTTGATTTGTCTACCATTACCGTCATGCCACAAGATACAGTCCAATGTGATGTGTCTGTGGTAGACAGCGAGGGAGCGAGTGCTTCAGACTCTGCTTCAGTGGTGGTCACGAATCAAAGTCCAACTGTTGATAGTGTCGTCATTACTCCGAATGTAGGTGTCACCACCAGTTCCTCGTTGACTTGTGCGGCGACGGTTTCAGACTTGGATGGTGAGGTGTTAACCCCAACCTATGAGTGGTTTGATGGTTCAGGAAATACACTCGGTAGTGGAGCAACCCTCACTTTGAGTCCAAGTACAGTGTCTCCTGGTGAGAATGTAACGTGTACGGCAAGTGTATCGGATGCTTATGGTGGATTGGATAGTGATTCGTCTTCTGTAACCGTAGACAATGCGACACCAACGGTGGATAGTGTTTCGATCACTCCAAACACAGCGGTGGATAGCGAAACATTGCTCACCTGTGCCTACACAGCCAGTGATGCTGATGGAGATGTGTTGACTGGAACCTACAGCTGGATGAATATCACAAGTGGTCAAACGTTGTCTTCTAATACTGCGAGCATCCAACTATCTACAAGTGTAGTTTCACCTGCGGATGTGGTTGAATGTACGGTGACCGTTGATGATGGAAATGGAGGAAGTGATACTTCGTCAGCCACAGTAACCATCGAAAATACGACTCCAACCTTTACCACACCCACATTCATTACACCAAACAACAACGTCGTTGTCGGCACGGTCTTGACATGCGGAGCAGTGGGTGACGATATGGAAGACGGTACCCTGAACCCTACGTTTGTGTGGACCGACTCTGCAGGATCGACCGTTGGGACTGGGGCAAGCTTCACGGTGACGTCGACCAACTCTTCTCCAACTGCATCCTTGACGTGTACCGGTACGTTGACAGACTCTTTGGGGCTGACCATCACATCGAGTGCATCGGTGACGGTAGACAACACCAGTCCAGTATTGGGGAATGTCAGTATTACACCAAACACCAATGTACTCACAGACACTACGTTGACCTGTTCTGGTACTGCATCAGATGCCGATGGAGATACTCCAGTTTTGACCTATGCTTGGACAGATTCCAATGGAAACACGTTGGGGAATGGGTCTGATACATTTATGTTGACAAACGTCCTCGTATCTCCGTCAGATGTGATTACCTGTACGATTACTGCGACCGATGACCAAGGCGATAGTGCCACTTCGAGTGCATCAGTAACAGTCGACAATACAGCACCTGTTGTCGATAGTGTTTCGATAACTCCCAATATTGGAGTGGAGGCTGAAACCCTTCTCACATGTACTTATTCGGCTAGTGATCTAGATGGTGAGGTATTGACCGCAACCTATGCGTGGACCAATGCTACATCGGGCACTCTCTTTGCTTCAACGAGCGATACCCTTCAACTCACAACATCGGATGTCAGTCCTTCGGACAGTGTCGAATGTC
>CALDQI010000590.1:0-4141 GCA_937911635.1 uncultured Pseudomonadota bacterium
TGTCAATGGTGTCATACCCTTCGTGTGTAATATGGGGGTGATGTGGGTCATAGAGGTGTGCCCAAATGAACGACGGTGCCTCCGGATTGCGCTCATTCGTCCACCAGTTCAAGATGTCATCCATGACCGCTTCTGCAACTCGTTCTTGTGCCCATCGGTCTCCTTGCTTCTGATCAATCTCGTCATAATATACGTCGAATCCTTGATCTAAATTCCAAATTCGAGTTGTGACGAAGGCTGAAACCGATGCCACGGTTTGAAATCCGTGCAGCTTTAAGAGTTCAGGGAGTGTATCAATTGCATCGGGTAAGATTGCATCACCATTGTTTCGAATGCCGTGGTGAGGCGGATAGAGTCCAGTTAACATGGATGCGTGTGAAGGAGTGGTCAACGGTATGGAGGAATACGCATTCTCGAATCGATAGCCATTCGCGGCAAACTGATCGATGCGATCTGATGTACCGCTGGTATATCCATACGTTCCCAAACGATCTTTTCGCGTTGTATCCATCGTAATAAAAACAACATTGGCAAAGTCTTTGGACGGCTGAGTGACTGTGGTGGTAGACGTTTGAGGAGTACAGGCAAAATGGAGGAGAAAAGATAACAGCACGGCTTGTACACTCGTTATTGCATTGCGGTCAACAGATCATCTATCTGTGACCGATATATGGGATCCTCAACAATGTCCAGAGAGGATTGTGCGATGGCTTGTGCGGTCCCAAGTTCACCCTCCTGCTGTAACAGACGGATTTTGACAATGGCACTTGGGATGAGTACTTGCTCTTCGTCAGGCCATCGTGTTTCCACATCAGAGAGTATTTTGTATGCGGCCTCGAACTCCTTGAGGTGACCATTGATTTGAGCACGAAGTTCTTCGACCGTCATGTCCCATCCAGGACCGAGGTCTTTTGCCGAGTATCCCTCTAAGGAAGCCAAGGCTTCTTTGGGTTGATCCATTGACAACAGCGTCTGTGCGACTTGTATGTGGTACTGTCCGAGGACTTCGGAGTCTTCACTTTTTTGTATTCCTTCCAAGATTGACAGTGCCTTCTCTCCATTTTCCATGGTTCGATATACTTGAGCCTTTCCCAACTTTGCCCAGTACTGTTGTCTGGGTTCAATCGCAACGTTCAAGGCATCCTCAAAGATTGTCAATGCCTGTTCATTGTTGTCTTCTCCAAGAGCATCGTGAGCCTGGGTCATTAACGCTTCCCATTGCACATCAGGATTGGATGCTTGGGTCGCCCAACGACCAGCAAGTTCCAACCCATCCGCTGTAGGATCATGCTGATTGATTTCCATCAGCATATGGATTTCGCCACCCGTGACGGCTTGGGTATCCACTTCTGCCAATGTTTTTCTAGCAGCGGTCCAGTTTTCTTGCAGCATCTGTGCGCGCGCGAGACCTGAACGCACAAGGCGCTGGTCAGCTTCTGTGTTCAAGAGTGTCTGATAAGCCGCAATGGCACCATCAGGATCCTGAGATTCGAGTAGCATATCCACAAGTTCAAGTTTGAGTGGTATACCATAGGTGTCTGGAAGACCAGTGATTCCTTGAGTCATCGTTTGGATCGCTTCGGTCAATTGCTGTTCGGCGCGCAACTGAGAAGTTCGTTCCATTAAATACTGGACAAGTACCTGGGGGGAACTTTCAGCCAACTGAGTTTGTCTCGATTGCCATTCTTGACGTGATTGATCGGACAAGTCAGGGGTTTCCAGATACAACTGAATGAGTTGAAGTTCGATGGTGGGGTCGATCTGCGAGAGGCTCAGTCCCAATAGACACAGAGTTGCTCGATCCGTTGAAGAACTGAGTTTTGCTGCTCCCAAAGCCGCCTCTGAACGTAAAGCATCGGGTACCCGTTCGTTTTTAGCCAGCATTTGATAGCGTTCGAGAGTTCGAGTGTCACCAGCCATTTCTAGGATCATGGCACATTGCAGTTGTGCTTCTGGGGTCGATAGATTCAGTTCACACTCTGAAATGGCCTCATCCAGTCGGTCCATCTGCGCAAGTGTTCGGGCAATAGATGTGTGGGCTTCTGCTCTGAGAGCCTCGTCATCCACGCCAAACCGCAAGATGTTTTGCCACGCCAGTAAGACATCTTCAACAGCGTTTTGCTCCTGAGCGATTTGAGCCAGTTCTTGCCAGACCTGGATCTGAATTTCCTCAGAGGGTTGACTTTGAAGGATGCGCTCATAGGTTGACTTTGCTCGTTCCAACTCACCAGATAAAACAGATGTTTGGGCACTCCCAAGGAGACCTTGATATCGAATCAGTGTATCATTGGATTGTTCGATGGATTCAAAGGCAAGGCGGGCTCCTTCAATATCATTTGCCTGCAGCTTGCTGTAGGCGAGCAGAACCTCAATATGCTGGGACTCAACGGGATCAATTTTTTCTCGAAGCAACCCTTCCCATATCTCATTGGCTTCAGTATGTTTACCGAGGTTTGATAAGGCTTCGGCCATTCCACTTTGTGCCGCTCTTCGAATGTTGTCGGTGAGATTCTCCGTTTGTACAATAGTGGTGTACATGTCCAGCGCTTCTTCAAAATTACCTTCGTCCAATATGGTACGCGCTTCACCGAGTTTGGCTTGTGCTAAGATTTCTGGCGGTAGGTCACCGACACTCTCTGCATCATTTTGAAGTAGCAGACGTGCCAGCGATACTCGAGACTCCTCTAGAGTTTCAGGTTCTACCTCAGCGATGGACAAAACGGATTTGTACTTTTCAGCCGCTTCAGTAATCTTATCTTCTTCTTCAAGCAATCGTCCTTGAATTAGTAAGGTGCGAGAACGCAATCTGCCATCGTTGTTTGCTGATTCTGTTAGGGTTTCTAGAAGGCTCATAGCGACTTGAGTGTTGCCCTCGCGACGCCATAAATCTGCGACAGCTAGCGTCGCTGTTTGAGCAGTTTGTCCCTGTGGTTCAGCTTTGCTCAGGAGATCTTCATAAGCCTCGATAGCTTCAGGTAGATTTCCCAATCGATCATGAGCCCGAGCTGTGGATTCAATCAATCGAAGCGACAGTCCATCTGAAATATCAAGACCTTGAGCTTTGCGAAGCTCTTCAAGAGCCTTTTCAGATTGACCGTGTTGCAACCGCAAGTCTGAAAGTGCCATGTGGAGATCGGCTTCTACCTCAGGTAAAGCATTCATAGAGGCATAGAACTGGCCGAGGTTTTCTGATGCGTCGTACCCCAATATCTCACAGGCCTGTTCAGTGAAGAAGATCAATTTTGCTCGTTGGAAAGTAGAAAGACTTTGATAGCTCATCAGTTTCTGCAGCTGTTCAAGTGCAGGCTTTGGTTTGGAGTGTGTCAATAGAAACTGGGCAAATCGTAGTCCAACCTTGGTATTCAATTCCGTATTGAGGTCTGCCGCAACCAATGCGGTTTCAAATAATTCTTCACTGCGATTGAAGTCACTGTTTTGCTCAGCCAGTATGGCGGCCTCAATATAATACTGCACCTGTTCATCTAGAATTTGACTGCTGAGAGCCAAGGCTTCATAGCGTTCAGAGGCCAGTCCGACATCTTCATCCCGCAGAGCCTGTGCCTCTGCCTCTAATGTTTCTAGATCCGATTGCTGGTCATCGAGGACATTGGTCAACACAAGAGAACCTACGCCCAGAGCAAATAGTACTATCGCTGCTCGAAGTTGCGGAGCCCCCCAAGTACCGTACCTATCGACTGCATCATTCAAGTCAATGATGGCACCGCGCTCTGCCAAATGGGTCAACGTCTCTTTCGTTAAGCCACGGCTTCCTCTGAAATCTGCGTTTTTTGCGGTAACATTGGTGAACCAGTATTGTCGACATTGAAGCGATCCAACCCTGACTTTATTGTAATGGAGCTCTCAAGCTTTCAGTTGGAGTTAATTGATAATTTATCTGCCACTGTCGCAGTTTTATTAAATGTTGAGCCTGATCATATGGATCGTTATCAACATTTTAAGGATTACTTGGCAGCAAAAAAGAAAATTTATATGGGCTGCGATCATGCCATAGTCAATCGGGATCAAGTGCACTACTGCAATGATATTGAGCCAAAGATAAGTCGGCTGGAATTTACAGTTTCTAAGCAAGCTCATGCCATGTTCTCAATTAAACAAAGGCAAGATGAGGCATATTTGTATT
>CALDQI010000591.1:0-5706 GCA_937911635.1 uncultured Pseudomonadota bacterium
CCTTATGCGTCATCTTTTTCTCCTTCTTTAAAATCACAGAACAAAAAGACGACGACGACGACGATGCTGTTGAAGACGATGAAGAAGAAGAAGAAAACAGACGAGGACAAAGTTGAAAACAACAACAGAAGAGGGCAAAGAGAGCGAAGGAAGGTGCTCAAAGCCGAAAATTCGTCGCGAAGAGACTTCGTGTCGTGGATGACGCTGCTATTGGCTCACAGCAACGCCATGTTTCTTCAAACAGGACATAAAATATCAGCTTTTGCAGAGCAACAACAACAACAACAACAACAACAAACTTTCACGCAAAGGTTTCCGACGCTTTTCAAGCCTTTTCTCGGTGAAGGAACGAAGAAAACGATAAAGACGACGTTGGTAGAAGACAGATGCTGGGCCTTGGAACAGACAATTGAGTTAGGACCTCTAGAAACGCCTTTGCGGTGCGTTGTCGTTCGCTTATCTTCCGGCGACTTGTGGGTGCACAATCCGCTCGCGCCGACTGAGGAATTTTTCCAACTCGTCGAATCTTGCGCCGCGGATGGAGGTGAATATGCACCATCGTCATCGTCCGCTTCTTCATCTTCTTCGGAGTCTGTATCGAGCGACACGGTCTGCGCCGAGTGTCATCCAAATCCACAGCGTCATTTGACCTCCTCAGCCACTTGGACATCATAGAGTTCTTGAATGAGATCGACCCTTCTTCCAAGCATGCCAATGATGAGATGAACATCGGCGTGATCATTTTCTGTCAAGAAGGTTCTGAAGTATCGTCGCACCACTTCCATGTCTCTCATTTCCCATAGGGCCATGTGCAACAGGATGTGTAGTTCGTTGTCCAACAGTTGTGTGGTTTCGATCAATCGAACAGCGACTTCCTCAGAGAAGATATCGTTGTGAGCTGAATTGGCTAGCATCCAAAGACTCAGCATTTGAATGCTTTGGTGTTCAATTGTGAGCAACTCAAATTCTTTGTTGAGCACCTCTTGTATCTGATTGCGGTATTGGGGTGCGGATAAGGCACCACGATTTCTTTCTATATATCGAATGAGGGCGAGGTCGCTGGTATACAGTTGGTCTATCGATCCCGTTAAATGCTCTCTCATTAGTTCTAACAGTACCGGTATGGATTGGATCTCTCGTTCTAGGAGATAGAAATTAGATGGTACCTCGCTGGATTGAGCATGATAGGTTTGCAGATCTCTGAGAAGTGACAAGTCCTCTTCTATGCTGTGTACATGTGGTGAATACAGTTTTATTATCGCATCCAGAGCGTATTCGGCGTCAAGTTGAGTTCTAGAACGCAGTAAAGATTCTGTTAGAGCCGAGAGGGCAGATTTTGTTCCATCGTTCCATTCCATCTCGCGAGAAACTTCACCCAAAGCCCAAAGGGCCTGACGTCTGATTTCTGGATGAGAATGATGGATGAGCTGCATTAATCCGCTCAATACTTCTGGTGAATTGACTCTAAGTAATCCGATGTTTTGGAGTGCCAACGTTCGAGCAGTGATGGTGTCGGTCCAAGACTCCTTCCCTGCAACGTCTATTAAGGTTGCTGCATTCCGTGATTGAGCACTGCTACTACCATAGTCGGTTAACGTTCCGACTTTGTGTACACTCATACACCCTATGAACATCCATACGATCATCGTTCCTCCAACCACTTGGACGCTTCAGCACGGATAAAGATATCGGTGTCGTAAACCAAGTTTTGAATGGCACCCAATGCGATGGGGTCAACAGTAGATAGCGGTTCTAAACCAAGCAACATCCAGTAGCGACTTTCGTCGTCACAAGATTCCATTGCGTCAATGATCCCCTCTGTCGCATCTTGGATTCTCCATTCACCTAAGATTCGACTGACTCTACCACGGATGGGGCACCATTCGTCATCATTGTAGAGGAGTTGAAGTAGAGGGACCGAAAGTTCACGTTTGGATTGTTCAGATAGAGACGTGGTTTGTAGTTTATCTATGGTAGCTAGACGAATGTAGCGATGTTCACTTTGTAAAAGATGATTGATGGAATCGATTTCAGTTGTTGCAGTGATAGACGACACCTTTTTGATTTGGCGATTGCCCAGGCATCCGATCCCCATCCACAGTGACAGTGCTACAAAGACCACAGCGCATCCACCTTTTCAACCAGTGGCTTCAGCGCATCTTCAAGTGCCTTTTCCGACTGAACTCGTGCTTTGTCTTTGTCTCTCGAAGATGCTTTACCAATAAACTCTTGTTGATATAGCGATTGATTGTTGTTCAAAATTGAACACGACAATGTCGTACTCGCTTTGATAAATCCATAGCTGTCAGGTTCACGAATGTCCTGCTGGGTTTGACAGCGAATTTCTACGGGACTCAGAGTGCCGCTGGTTGGCATGTCTAGGTCCATCAATGCATTGGTTAGGCTTGAACGATAGGGGGTCGACATCGCTATGAAGATTGGCGTGGAGGATCTTGCCTGCGCAAATTCGGCCTCTAACTGTTGTACTGTCATAGAAGGAGGCATCGATCCCTGCTCTCGATCGACGATCTGACGTTGGTTGTAGAGTCCCACGTCCTGTTGGACCAACGGGATCAAAGAACGATAATGCGGAATCTGTTCGTATAGAGTGTCAGCCTTCCGAATATCCATTCTCAGTCTAGACTGTACGGAGCTGAGTTCATTGCGTTTTATGTCGATCTGGCTTAGCCAATCACTTCGTTTGACCGTTGCAAGGGCATACACTGTGGTCGGCTCGTTCTTTTTGGATGGTCTCTGCCAGTGTTCTGCGATGTGTACCTGTTCCAATGAAGTGTTTGTTTGGACCTCTGTTTCTGTACGCAGTCGTTGATGATCCACTTGAGAGATCGTGTCTGACGAACGACTGGTCTGGGATAGGTCTTTAATGGCGGTTTGCGTTTGCGAGACCGTGACCACAAATTGCCTTGCGATCGCCCCCATTGCAGCTGCATCCGCTTCTTCTATCGTCGAACCACTTCCTACACCCACCAAATACACTTCTTCTGTGTAGGGATCACAAGGAGAAGTGATCCAGCAAGGAGCCTGCTTCTTGGATTTTTTAGCTTCCGCAGGGGTTGCTATGGTGACTCCCAACAATAGGAGCCCAATCTGATTGAATCGATTCATGTCAATATTCCCAATGTTATTATGGTACCTAACGACTTTGCATTAATATTTATTCAATTGGACCCAAAAAATCATTTTATGGGAATAGAGATTGTTTTTGTGGTATTTTATCGATGAACTTCGCTCATATTTTGATCTGAAGCTTGAAAAATAAAAAATCTGCACTCGGAGTTGAATAATTTTGTTTGTAGATGCGTTAACAGAGTAATCGAGGTCAAACTCGGCTTTTAAAACAACTTACAGCAACTCAATATTTTGGAGACACCATGAGATCATTGCTTGTCGTCGCAACTGCAGGACTGATGTTTACCGCATGTGGTAAAAACAAGGTTCAAAAATTCAAACCAGTCGATACACAGGAATTGGCCGAGAAAGAACGTAAAGGCTATCCAGACTGGATCACCAATCCATACACAAAGGGCTTTGATCCCGGAAACTCAATCTGTGCCTCAGCTCAATCGACCATGGGTCTTGGGTCAGGAAATATTGACGCAGCTCGATCTGACGCTGAGATTCAAGTCAAGAATCGTGTGGCAGAGCAAGTTCAAGCAGAAGTTGGACTCTTGCAAGAGCGTTCCAATCAGATCTTTCGTGATGTGGCTGGAAAAGAAGTTGGCGGTACCAGCTTGAAAGTTATCAACCAAAACTACCAAGAGACTCAGATTGTTGGGTTGCGTTACTTGTCTACCTACTACCATCCAGATCCAATCAATCCCGAGAAGATCTTCGTATTGGGTTGTATCCGAGTCGATTTCATTGATTTGGCAAAGCAGATTCAAGAGCAGATGATCTCTGCCGCTCAAACCCAAGAAGCGATGGAGTTTGAGCATCAAGAAGCCATGCTTCGTTTTGATGAGGTTCGCCGTCAGTACTTGGGGCAGAAGGGGATCCAGAGCGCTGAGACACCAATTTTGAAATAAACTGTTCAGTCAGTGTATTTTGCAAAACCCAGTCAAAAGACTGGGTTTTTTGCTTTTTCTGATACACTTATTTTGAAGCAATCAAAGGAGAGACTCATGAGACCTTGCAGAAGCTGCGGACAGCACATTTTAATGACTCAAACTACGTGCCCACATTGTACCAACTCAAAACCGGCACAACCTTCTGTGTCGAAGTCTAGTGCGATAGCACTTGGTATGCTTCTGGGACTTGGGTCCGTCGGATGTGGAGACGAAGATAAAGATACTTCCAGTGATGATACGGCAACCGAAGAGCCGGCATCTGAGCCAGATATGGCAGCAGAGTATGGAGTGCCTTCTGTAGAAGACAATCCGTAAATTACTTACGTCGAGCTGGAGTATGGGCAAAAGTAGCCTTGACAATCGTCGTGTGGTGGACAAAGTTATCTAATCACCCACACACGAGGATCGCATGTCGTCACTGCTTCAAATCGATAGACCCATCGAATGGTCAACCATCACTCCTGAATCAGCAAAAAGGGACATTCCGTTTTTGATTGACGATGCGAAAGAGCAAATTACTCAGTTGAAGCAACAAGAGCCTTCTTATCAAAATACGGTTCTGGCATTGGATGGAATCACCAGTCGTGTTTTCCGAGCATGGAATCTGGTACAGCATTTGAATTCGGTATGCAATACTCCAGAGTTGAGGGCCTCAATTCAAGAATTGCAGCCACAGATCAGTAATTTCTCCAGTTCATTGTTCATTGATGAAGAGTTGTGGATAGTATTTAAAGCGGCAACCAAAGACTGTAGCGACCTTAACGCAGAACAGTTGCGTCATGTAGAAGAAACGGAGATGTCCTTTCGTTTGAATGGCGCTCTTCTGTCCGAGCAGGATAAAGAGACATTGGTTGAGTTGAATCGACAGCTGGCAGAGACAACACAAAAGTTCTCCAACAATGTACTCGATGACAAACAACGCTATGAACTTCTGGTTGACGATGTGTCTAGACTGACTGGCATGCCAGACTCGGCTATCCAAGCAGCCGCGGCTGGGGCTAAGTCAAAGGCGCTCGAAGGGTGGAGGTTTACCCTTGATGCTCCATCTTACATGCCTGTGATGCGCTATGCCGATGATGATGCGTTGCGTAAAGAGTTGATGGAGGCGATGTTTGCTGTTGGTCGTTCGGAAAAGTACAACAATCTTCCAATTATCAAAGACATCCTCATGCTTCGTAGAGCGAAGGCAGCCCTACTGGGATTCGAACAGTTTTCCGATTTGGTTCTCAATACTCGTATGGCCAAAACTGGTGAGAGTGCCCTGAACTTTGTGGAAGATCTCTTTGTAAAGACCAAACCCTTCTTCGATCAGGAAGTCAAAGAACTGGAAGCGTTCAAAGCTAAGATTACAGGTGAAGAGGCTGGACGACTCAATCCTTGGGAAGGGGGGTATTACGCAGAAAAGTTACAACAAGAGACTTGTGCTATCAGTGATGAAGAATTGCGTCCTTACTTCACAGTCGATGCAGTGATGGGGGGATTCTTTGAGTTGGCGAAGGAACTCTTTGGCATTTCAATCACTCGAGTCGCTAGTGATTTGACCGGGACCACATCCGATTCTGAATATCAAATATGGCACGATGATGTCCGTGTGTATGAGATTCAAGATGAGGATGGC
>CALDQI010000592.1:0-6094 GCA_937911635.1 uncultured Pseudomonadota bacterium
TATGTACAAGTGTCAATGACGTTGTGTGTCATGGAATCCCATCTGCATCCGAAGTCCTCAAAGATGGTGATATTATTAACGTTGATGTAACCTCTGTACTTCCTGCGAAGAATGGCTACTATGGAGACAACAGTGCAACATTTTATGTCGGTACTCCAAGCCTTCTAGCACAGCATGTCGTAGAGGTCTGTCGTGAATCCTTGGAGATTGGGTTGGCACAGGTCAAACCTGGAAACTATACGGGTGATATCGGTCATGCCATTCAGAAGTTCGCAGAAAGTAAAGGGTGTTCCGTTGTCAAAGAGTATACGGGTCACGGGATTGGGAGAGTTTTTCACGGTCCTCCAAATATCTCTCACTATGGAAGAGCCAGATCTGGTATGAAGATTCGAAAAGGGATGTGTTTTACTGTCGAGCCAATGATCAATTTGATGGGTCCTGATATTTATCATCCGGATGATTGGACCGTAAAAACTACGGATGGTTGTCTCTCTGCACAGTTTGAACACACGGTTTGGGTAACGGCTAAGGGGTGTGAAGTCTTGACGGCACGTCATTCTAGACTCAAAAACTCAGAGGATAAGCCCTATTCAAAGTTGGGAGCACTTAGCTGTTACATGGGAGAGTAGCGTGAAAAAGTTGAATAAACTCGTCGAAAAGCGCTTACTCAAAAATTTGGTTAAAGCGAGTCAAGATTTTCACTTGATTGAGCCCCACGACAAAATCATGGTGTGCATGTCTGGTGGGAAAGACTCCTACGCGATGTTGCATTTGATGCAAATAGTGCAACGGAGATCACCATTTCCATTTGAGATTGTCGCTGTTAATTTAGATCAAGGCCATCCAGGGTTTGATGGTTCTATCTTAGAACGTCACTTTGAGAAGGTTGGTGTACAGTACAAAATGCTGACAAAAGACACACATTCTATTGTCAAAGAGAAAATCCCAGCAGGTAAGGCATATTGCTCTTTGTGCTCTAGATTGCGTAGAGGGATTCTGTATACGGCTGCACAAGAACTGGGGTGCAACAAGCTGGCGCTGGGTCACCACAGAGATGATATCCTGCAAACACTGATGCTGAATCTATTGTACTCTGGACAGCTCAAGGGAATGCCAATCCGTTTGCATGCCGACGATGGTAAGAACGTGGTCATTCGTCCTTTGGCTTATTGTGCTGAGGAAGACATTGAAGTCTTGAGAGACCAGCAATCGTTCCCGATCATTCCATGCAACTTGTGTGGTTCACAGGAAAACTTAAAGCGTCAAAAGGTCAAAGCCTTGATCAATGAACTTCACGATGAAAATCCCCATGTGAAAGGAAACATGTTCAATGCATTGCGAAATGTTAAGCCATCCCATTTACTGGATGCGAGTTTGTTTGATGTCCTGACAGAGTCTGCAAAGGTTTCAGAGGATCTAGATGCTCACTTGGTGGGTCCACGAGATGCAAAGAGCACTAAGGATGATTCTGGGCAAAAGCAGTTCACTATACAAAATATGCACCACGCAATGGAGACTAAATGACAGTCTTGAGGCACAAAATGAGTGCACTGTTGCTTTTGACTGAGGGGCTGGAACAAACAGTTCTCCAGTTCAAAGGGCATCTAGACTGTTCAGATAAATCCCATGGATTGGATTGGTGCTGTCTTATCAATACGGGTGTCATTAGATCCAGTCAGGCTTGTACATTTCGCGATGGAGTTTTTACCTTAGGTGCCGATGGCTTTGAGCATTTTCGGAAAACTGTCCGACTGAGTTCGATCAGATGGAGTGATTGTTAGAGTTTTGTTGGTAAAAATACCAATGGAACAGGTAAAAGGTAAGGTTACAGGAAGATTGACCGACCCTAGAATGTTAGTGGATAGAGAAGAAACATTACAATGGAGTTTTACATGTTGTTGTCCTTATTGTTGCAATCGGCTTTTGCAGAAACTGAGCCTGCTTGTAATATAGAAGAAGCCTCAGCCGAGATTGTTAAGAAGCGCGGAGATGATGCTGCAGAGGCTTTTCACGCTTTGGTTGAATGCGATGCTGAAGTTGCAAAGAAATTCACCATAACCACGGTGCCGACATTCTTTCCGAGTGCAGCGGGCTATACTGCTGCTGCAGATGCAGTCGTTGTAGGTGGTGAAGAGGCTGTGCGTAAATGGTATACGTCCTTAGAGCCAGGTGAGAAGAAGGGACTTTTAAGAGAACTCGGAAACCGCTGTCAAAAGGAAGAGACCATTCAGCAGTATTTCTTGAACGTGGCTGAAAACGGTACAGATGAGTTTTGGAAATCTAGGTATCATCAATACATCAAAGATTGCCGAGTGGAGAGCATGCAGACGCTTCTTACAACTCAGTTTGAAAAGGGGGTGGACCAAGGTCGATCTCAATATTTCTCCGTGATGTCGGCGATGGCAAGAAATCTTGAGGGACAGTCGATACCCATTTTGAAGGAAACGTTGCAAGGGACAGATGATGGAGAGTTACAGGTCAATGTAATTGCGGCCATATTTGAGGCTGTTGATGAAAACAATCAAAACCACGGAAATGACAAAAAGTCGATCCGAGATGCCAACCTTGCTGGTACAGATGCCATCTTTGGAACCGCATCATCACTAAAACCAGAGGCTCTCCATCAGGCTCGTACAGTGTTGACTTCTCTGGAAGCGGAAGCGGAGTCTGATGAACTCGCCGGATTTATGTACAACGTTCACAGACAACCAGATGGTCGATTTATGTGGGGATTGGTGGTTGTTGAAAATGCCACGTGTAAAAATGGTAAAGAGAAGCAACGTTTCTATCTATCTTCAGTGGTTGAAGGGGGGACAAATTGGGCAGATCAGTTGCCTGAGCGCATTAAGGATGCCGTAGATGTGCAGTGGGAAATGGATCTGGCTGAGCGGTGTAAGGGAACTGGGGAAGTAGAGTATGTCTTGACGGACCTTCCCATCTCGAATTTAGACGCACTGAGCGTATGGCAAACCGAGCAAAAGGAAGCCCGGCTCAATTCCAATGTGAAAAAACCAGTCGTTTTACCAAAAGATCCTCTAGAGATTTAAATTAAAGACCTGAAAATGGAGTCATCATGACTGTTCGAGTTGCTTGTTTACAGCTTTGTTCCACTGTTGATGTAGAGGCCAATTGGGCTACATTCGAGCGGTTGTCCCTCGCTGCAATCGCTGAAGGGGCCGTATGCATTTTTACCCCAGAGAATACATTCTTCTTGGGGGCACAGTTTCATAAGGTGGCACTGGCTCAACCGTTGGATGGACCACTTGGACAACGATGTGCGGCTTTTGCAAAACAGCATGGGGTGTACTTGTTCATTGGCTCTATGGCTGAGGTGCATCGTGATGCTGATGGGAATGTGGATACAGAGAAGTGCTACAATACCAGTGTGGTGTATGCGCCCAATGGGGAGTTGATTTCGTCCTATCGAAAGATTCACTTGTTTGATGTTGATATCCCCAATGGTATGAGTATTGCTGAGTCAGATAGAGTGATACCTGGCTCAGATGCAGTGGTGGTGGACACTGAGCACGGTCAGTTTGGTCTCTCAATTTGTTATGACTTGAGGTTTCCTGAGTTGTATAGAAGTCTTCAAGAGAAGGGAGCCAATGTACTGTTGATTCCGTCTGCCTTCACACAGCATACTGGTGAAGCGCATTGGCACATCTTACTTCGCTCTAGAGCCATTGAGTTTCAGTCTTGGGTCATTGCCGCGGCTCAAACAGGAACGCACGATGTCGAAGGTACGAGACAGAGTTATGGCCATGCCTTGATCATTGATCCATGGGGTAGAGTCGTTGGTGATGCACAAAAAGACGAAGGGTACATCATGGCCGATATCGATTTGGATCAGGTCATGAATGTTCGTGCTTCGATGCCCGTAGAGAATCATAGAAGAATGTAATTCGCAATATCGACATTTGTGTCTCATTCCGCAGAATGTACGGTCTGTATATCCGTAAAGCATTACATATTGTCCACTTATTACGGAGGTATGTATGAACTGTCGTATTGTCACTGGTCCCTTAAAGCGAGCTTTGATTGTTGAAAACCCAGCCGATGAGTTGGATGGTTTACTGATGGAACAAGGGATGGAGGTTCTTCGTTTGGATGTTATTCCAGCAGAAGATGAACTCATCAGAATTATGACCGAGCGTCGCACCCAAGTTCTCTTTAAGCGCTCCAAAGTGGCAGTGACACGTCGATTGATTGAAGCGTGTCCGGAACTGTTGGTCATTCAACTTTGTTGTATCGGGGATGATTCTGTGGACAAGCAAGCCTGTGCAGATCATGGCATTGTCGTCTGTAATGATCCGGTGTCCAATGGACGGTCGGTTGTAGAATTGGTGTTTGGCAATTTGATTTCTCTGTCTAGAAGGCTTTTCGAAACCAATCCGGAGTGCAATCGCGGAGTTTGGGGAAAAAACAACAAAGACAGATATGAAATTCTTGGGAAGCACCTTGGGATCATCGGACTCGGGAATATCGGCAGGGCTGTTGCTAGAGTGGCTCAGTCATTTGGAATGCACATTCACTTTTATGATACACGTCAGGTGTCATTTGAACTTGGTAAGGAATTGGGCTGGACAGCGCATGATTCACTGGACTCCCTCTTTTCCAATTCAGATTGTGTGACGGTACACTTGTCTGCTCAAGATGTTGGTGGAACATCGAATGAAGGGGTTTTGTCTATCGAGCATTTCCGAGCGTTGGGACGGAATCGCCCAAATGGACCTCGAATATTTTTGAACTTTGCAAGGGGATTTCTATTTGAGCCTAGGTTGTTAATCCAAGCGATTGCAGAAGGAGTGGTATCAAGAGCCGCAGTGGATGTATACCCTCACGAACCAAGAACGGGTGAAGATTGGGTCAATCCTTATCGGGACGAGTCGAAGATTGTCGTATATCCACACATCGGCGCCAGTACACAAGAAGCACAGCCAAGAATTGCCCATAGAGTCGCCCATACTTTTAATCAGTTTTCTACTCGAGGTGCCATTCGGGACACGGTATTCCAGCCACGGCTAACATTAGAACTCTCTGAGCAGGCAACCAATGGACAAACCTGGTTGATGGTGTGCCACAGTCCAGTTCGAGGTACAAAGCGCTGTATTGATGAAACCATCTATGCGGCTGGTGTTGACAACATTGCATCTCTTCACAAAGACTTCCCAGAGTATGGTTGGGCCTATGATTTGGCATTGTTGGATCAGCCACTGTCGGACGAACAGCTGGAAAATATGATTGAGACGGCGAGTCATTTAGACCCATCCACTCAGGTCATACGTTCGATTCGACAGGTCGTCGTTCAATGATTCTATTGGCTTAGGTTAAAGGCCACACAAGCGGGATTGTGACCAATGAAATCACGGCAACAATAATTGTCAGTGGAAATCCCAGTTTGGTGTAGTCCAAAGGGTGATATCCCCCCGCATTCAATACCATTAGATTGGTTTGATAACCGATGGGAGTCAAAAATGAACTGGAAGCCGCTATCATGATTGCAAAAACAAACGGCATGGGCGAAGCGCCCACTTGAGCTGCGAGTGCAATTCCGATGGGGACTGTTAAGACAGCCGCCGCGGAGTTGGTAATCAGTTCTGTCAGTATGAACGTCAAGATATAGATGCCAGCAAGAGCCATGAATGGACTTTGGATACCAAGAGAGAAAAGTTGCTCGGCAATCCAGAGGTCGAGGTGTGTACTGGAAACCGTAACGCCCAATCCAAATGCCGAAGCGATGGTGACCAATACCGATAGGTCAAGTGCGTTTCGGGCTTCCATCATCGTACAGCACTTTGTTAAGATCATTGCTCCTGCAGCGAGGAAGGTTGCTGTTACTGGTGGGAGTAGATTGAGGGCAACAGAAGCGACGAGTGCGAGCAATATAATCCCAGCGATTCCTGCGCGGTCAAACCTGGGTGGTTTGGCCCCTTGAATACTGGAGACCAAAATGAAATCATTTCGGTTGCGCTGTGCCTTTAAGAAATCATTTGGTGCCTCTAGGAGAAGGACGTCTCCAGGTTCCAAAACGATGTCTCCAATTCGGCCTTCAACACGTTGATTCGATCGAGCTACGGCTATGATAACGGCTTGG
>CALDQI010000593.1:0-10091 GCA_937911635.1 uncultured Pseudomonadota bacterium
ATGGGATCCCACCTGCCGATATCTGCTCTGTATAATTGGGATGCGCATTTAGAATCGCTGCCACAGGAATCTTATCAATCTCCCATAGATTACGTTTATTTTTTCGAGGATACACATTGTGTTGTTTGGCTACTGCAACATCAATGATGGCGACGTAAGGCTGTTCACAGGTTCGATGTGCAACTTGCCAAGCATAGCCCAAAATCTTCGACGCATAAATGGTTCGCCCATGCGAATAGGCGAACTCATCTCCTTGAATCATTTGTCGAAATGCTCTCCGATCCATAGAGTGGTATAGCAACTCGGGTGGTTTCTCTACATATGGACGTTGTCGAGAAGGAGATGTGTGTTTCATAAGATTTCCTACGGCTGTTCACAACAGGACGATTGCGCTTCGTCTTTTTCATATGCTGTACAGAATGGGCACAACATGTCGAGTAAATCAGCCGCGAAGTTCACCGCGCAAAGCAGATGTAAAGGCTTGGTAAATATGAACCGGTATGGTTTGGCCAATCAAATCCGGTGCACCTTCAAAATGCACCCCCTTAAACGTCGAAGTTCGTCCAAAGAGAAGATTCGGTTCCCTTGGAGAATTGCCTTCAACAAGAACCTCGAAGGTCTGACCAATTGTATTTTTATTTGCTCCGATAGAAATTTGACGCTGCAAGGCCTGCAGCTCCATCAACCGTGCAGAGGACACTGCCGCTGGTACAGGCGATCGCTCAACCAATTTTAAAGCCGGAGTGCCAGGTCTAGGAGAATACTTAAAGGAAAATGAAGAATGGAAACCCACTTCTTGTAACAAAGTGAGTGTCTCTTGAAAATCTTCATCGGTTTCACCAGGGAAACCAACAATAAAATCTGTACTAAAAACAAGGTCTGGTCTAGCATTCAACAGTCGCTCTACGACCCACAGATACTTCTCTCGAGTGTAAAAACGCTTCATGCGACGCAGAATCCTAGAAGAGCCTGATTGCACAGGTAAATGCAGCTGACTGGTGAGTTGAGGCAAATCTTTATATGCCTGAAAAACATCCTCTCCCATGTCTCTGGGGTGGGATGTTGTATAGCGAATTCGCTCAACGCCCGGAACATCTGCCACAGCATATAGAAGTTGTGCAAAGGTCTTCTCTCCCGGAACCTTCAATCCGTAAGAGTTTACATTCTGACCAATCAAGGTGATCTCTTTGACGCCCTTCGCTACAAGACCGCGAACCTCTTGAACGATTTGGTCTGAAGACCGAGAGACTTCTTTACCTCGTGTGGTAGGTACAATACAAAAGGTACACTTGTTGTCACATCCCTTTTGAATGGTCACAAAACCGCCCACTTGGCTTTCTGCATCGGGGTCTATTTCAGCTGCGAACACGTAGTCCGCCGATGCCAGAAAGTCAGTATCCAAAACCTGAGATTTCCGACTTGCCTTCACAAGCTTCTGAACATTGGGAACGGCATCGGGTCCAAAGACCAAATCCACATCTTTGTATCTAGACAACAACGTTTGCCCTTCCTGTTGAGCCACACAGCCCGAGATAGCTATCTGTAGATCCTTTCGACGCTCTCGTTTGATCTTTCGAGCCTCTCCTAGAAAAGAGTGCAACTTAAGTTCTGGCTTCTCACGAATGGAACAGGTGTTGACAATCACCAAATCGGCTTGTTCCATATTCTCAGTGGCTTCATAGCCATCCTTTGCAAGTAGGGCTTTCATCTTCCCTGCATCATACACATTCATTTGACAGCCAAACGTGCGAATGTATACCTTCTTTGAATCTGTAATCTCTGACATTGTATTCCTCTAATCAATGCCTTAATCTACCCTATCAACGGGCAAAATACAAATTATTCATGGGGCGCGTGCCAGTCGATTGGCAACTCTTGCAAGCCTGATTTCATCCGTTTCAATTCTTTATCAAAACTCCAACGGGCTCGATATCTTGGAAAAACGACAATCGCAATCCCCAACAATATGGCGAGTGCAGCCAGTGGATTCTGTAGTATTCCTACAGCACCAGATGCAATACATACACATCCACCAATCCATTCTACTGGACTGAGAAGATATACATCTGGATGGGGACGAAAAGTTAGTTCAACCGACGTCTCCTGAAAAACAACGTTCACAATCGGTTGATACGGAGAAATATTCACTGGATCCAATGTCTGAGCAATGACAATCTCTTTATCACTCACCTTACCAATCAATGGTTTATCGGTCTTTGGTACCTCCAAAGTCCGAACAACAATCCCTCCACCACTCAATCGACTGACCAACCGAAACTCCTCAATGGGTTCCGTCAGCATTCGAAACTGTTGTATCAACTCAACATTGCTCAATGATGTTTGCCAAACCTCTCTCTCTTCCATGCACTCTCCTCATACACCAACCATTCAATACAGTTGCATTAAATACTACTGACACGATACAAAAGAGTATCCCCCAAAGTACATGTCTGCATCCCCAAAACTGTCAACTTTCAAAGGTGTGTTCACACCAACCATCGTCACCATCTTGGGTGTCATTATGTACCTACGCCAAGGATGGTTGGTGGGGAATGGTGGGCTCTTGGGTGCTTGGTTGATTTTGGGACTTTGCTTGGGTATCACGATAACAACCGCCTTGTCTTTGTCTTCCATCGCAACCAACGTACGAATCCACGCTGGTGGTGCCTATGCCATCGTCTCCAGATCTCTCGGTAGAGAAGCGGGTGGGGTTGTGGGGTTCATGCTTTATTTGGCTCAAAGTTTTGCAATCACAATGTACATCTTTGGATTTAGAGAAGGATGGATAGGCGTGTTTCCAACGCATTCTCCATTGATGATCGATCTGTGTGCATTTGTGGGTATGGTTGTCATCGTTCGTTTTTTCACAGATCTAGCATTTAAGTTACAGTACATCATATTTGGCATTACCATTCTCAGTGTACTCTCTGTATCTTGGAAACCATTTGATACTAGATGGAACGAAATCAACTGGATTGGGAACTTCGGTCAGAGTTACGAGAACTTTTGGACAGTTCTGGCCGTATACTTCCCTGCTGTAACAGGTATACTAGCGGGAGCATCACTATCTGGAGATCTAGAAGACCCACGTGAATCAATCCCCAAAGGGACTCTGTATGCAGTTGTATTCGCCGGTCTAGTCTATGCTTGGCTCTCGATCGTATATGCAGGGGTCCCACAAGCAGACTTACTCAACAATTACAACATCATGAAGGAGATTTCACTTGCGCCAACACTGATCGGATTTGCTGTTGTTGGTGCAACATTTTGTGCTGGTTTAGCCACTTTTGTTGCGGCACCAAAACTCGTTCAGGCCCTGTCAAAGGATGCTCTAATACCCTACTCAAGACAGTTGTCAGACGGAAACACAGGAATGTGGGTTACCAGTGCCATTGTTTTGCTGGCGATATTCATGCGAGACCTAAATCTAATCGCCCCCGTTATTACAATCTGTTTTCTCGCAACCTACGGAACAATCAACCTTATCGTTTTGATTGAGCAGCGGCTTGGATTACTCTCCTTTAGACCAACCTTAACCCTTCCAAACTGGATCCCGCTCATTGGTGCTATCGGTTGCATTTTAATTGCATTGATCGTAAATCCAACCATCTGAATCCTAGTCTTGGCCATTCTATCCCTCGGATATCTTCGACTCTCCCATCGTGCTGAAGAGTTTGAACGAGAAGATGTCCGAACCAATCTATTTCTGGTCCTAGCAAGATGGGCTGCACAAAAGAGTGTTCAAAACAGAACCGTCGAAGGTAAAGCGTGGATGCCCCACCCCGTTGTACCCGTTTTTGAAGATCAAATGAAAGAGACCATCCCAAAGATTGTGCAAACTGCCATTGATATTTCCTTACCCAAAGGTTCGATTCGACTCCTCCACTTGCATCATCAACTGCGAACCTGGGAGATCCACCCTTCTTTGTTTGTTCAAGAGAGCCAGCTTTCCATAGAGCAGCCAGAATTCTCCATTCGGACAGCTCTACAATCTCTCTTTGGCACATTTTTACAGCCAAACATTCTACTGTTGGAACACTCGCAGGCTCATTATTTTACCAATCTAAATGACCTATGGCGGCAATGTTTACAATTAGAAATTGGAATCGTCTACACCGTATCCACGCCACACACATTGGATCCAAAGGAATGTATTCACGTGTGGATTCGACCTCAAAGTCCAGACTGGGATTTGTCTCGAGCACAACAAGCCGGGAGTCTGGATCTAACCCTACTCTTGGCCATTCAACTCTCCAAAGAACGGAACCTACCAGTTCGACTCGTCACTACACTGGGTCACCCCGACGAACACACCGCCGCAGAAACCTATCTAGAAGGCCTTCGAGAACTTGGTCGATTGCCGAAGGAAACCTCTGCACTCGCCTTTGTAGGCGACATATGGGATGCTATCGAACAAGCACCGCCCGTAAGAATCCAAGTGTTTGGAATGCCACTTAAAATAGATTCTTCTGAAGATACCGCAACCCAATTTGTAGAGAGAGTATGCCGGCACACTGTTGGAGAGTGCCTTTTCGTATGTGGTACTGGAAATGAAAATCTCCTAGCGTAAGGCTGTACTTCCACATTCATCTTTAGTTGTGGTATACAATCGTTGAATTTTGAGGTACATTGAACTATGCAATCCACTTCAATTCCTTGTTATCGAATTTTGGGCAGCCAGCGAATAGATGGTCGCTTGACCCTTCGTAAAGATGCCATTCATTTTGAGGCAGACTTTCCGTCACGGCATCGACTCTATCTTCCGATACATCAGCTGCTGGGTTTGCATCATGAAACCGATCCCGTCCCAATGATTCGAACGTTGTCGGAGTTTGGTACGGTGGCATTTTATCCGATCAGATCCACTGCTGATTCGGTTGAAGAACCGAATGAATCCGAGCTGATTCGGCTCATTCGACACCGATTCGAACCGTCTAAGACCCCTCTATTTAGTATTCAGTATCCAGCCGAGCAAGAAACGTCCGATACCAACCCCCTACACAGCTATTTAGAGGGGCAGTATTCTATCAACGGTGATACATTTACAGCGTGTGCAGTACAAATCCATCAAGAAACCATCCAAATCTTAGCAAGAGATCACGACAATACTGAATTGCACATCAGAGAACTTATCAGCGTATCGTGCAATCGAATCTGGCTTTCAAATACGATAGAAACCCATCTTGAGTTCAACGACAAGACACTTTGTTTTCGTGGGTCGCACAGTCTTCACCTATGGGCTCTCATGGACTGCCTAAGCAGTGAAGTTACACTGCTTCATTCATGGAACGACAAGCGTCATTGGTGGCAAGGTCCATGCACGGTGACACTTCTTTCGACAGGGATACGATGGTACAGTATCGACTTACTCAAAGTCAGGGGACAGTATCAAGAGATTGAGTGGACACAGATTCAATCGATTGACTTTAGTGGACGTACACTGTCTATTCACACAGAACACGGAGAAATATCCCTTGGTCAACGACATCGCACTACCTTTTATAAAAACATTGTAGAACGAATGCTAGAAGCGATGTGTCACAGTTTTGAAAGTAGACTGGTGGGGTTGTGGGACGAGGACCGAAAAGTCCACATGGGTACACTCACGTTGAGTGGTGACCTGTTGACATTCGCTCCGAAGGCGCCTTCGCTCAGCGATATAGAATACAGTCTCCAAGATCTATGGATGCCTGAATTATTTGATTCTAGCAAAGCATTTATACAAATCCGCATTCCAGGCACAGATCCAACTCCGAAGTGGATCGTTATCCACTGCGGAAATTCAAGCATTGCCCAAAACTGGGTTTCAGTGTTGAACCTTCCCAGCAAACGACTCTCTTGGACTAAACTGACCGTAAACGACAAAATGGAACTGTTCACACAACGAATCGGTACACTACACCACCCCGATCATTCCCTCACCGATATCCAGTTCAATTATCTCAATGATACTTTATCCATCAAGTCAGAGACAGAGGTGCTTCCAATAGACTCTCCAGTAGAAATCTGGTTCAACAATGGTCAGAGAAAATTTAGAATGCACGCACAAATTGAGTATAGGCAAGATATCCCCGTCACACAATGGATATTACAGAGACCAAAACAATTGGACATCTACAATTTCCGAGCCCACCACAGAACTCAAGTGGAGCTTGATGCTCACCTAATACCAATCCGATGGGAAATAGAAAGTGGCTGGATGCCAGACCTAACGGACAGCTTACCGGTTACTGTCAAAGACCTGTCGTACACTGGATGTGCGTTGGAGATTGATAGTGGATTGGAACTCTGCCAGTTTTGGTTGCTGCAAGTCACCCTACCCACACACACCGCTCAACTCATCGGACAAGTTCGGTATCAGCGACATCAAGCGACGTTAATATGGAGGGTCGGATTCCAATTCACCTCTCGGCGTTCTCAGCTCGTTCGAGACATGCTGTCCGCTCTAACTGAAGAAGACAATCTACAAATACCGAACGGCTAGTCTACTAATCTACTATGAGAATGTCTTTTGCTGAAACCCAACGACCAATAAAAATCGTTGGAGGGGTATCATCGTACTCAATTCCAAGAGCATGTGTCCCATCCAAACTACCACCATCGGCATAACGATAAGTTTCATCGGGTAGCAACTCTTTTGGCAGCTCTCCTTCAAGCCCCAGACATACAGCCTGTCCTGTTTCTAGAATACGATAGGTATGCTCACCAATCACCAACTCATCACCGATTGTAAGGCTCTGGATATCAGTAGACACTTGTTCAAATGGAACTTCTACTTGAACGGAAAACTCATGATCGTCCTCTGTGATCCAAGACCCTTCTCCTGTATCGGTAAGGGCATACCACTCGTCCCAAAATCCTTTGCCATATGAGTAACGGACTCGACCAACCACCCTGTATTCAGTCCCATGAATCGTACACAAGGCACCGCAATACAACCTGGAAAAGCCTTGAGACAATCTAGACTTTTTACCGGTTGGCTTCCAATCTTTGTCCACGAGCATCGAAATCGCATCGCAATACGGACACTGAACAGAAATCGCGGCAGGATTGACGACTTGCTGTTCTGCACCACAGGTTGCGCATTGGATTTTCATTAGACGATCGCTGCTGCAATGATGATCGACAACCCAATCATGACAGAACCAATAATGATTCCTAGACTGGTATTTTGATCTTCTTCAATCTCCTTCTGTACGGAGAATGGTGAAATTTTCACAATGATAAAAAAGGCGATGATGAACATCACCATTCCAATACCGCTGTACACCAAACTTGAGACGATGTGTTCCATATCTTCTGCTGACATATGTCCTCCTAAATTTACTTACCGCCCATCAAACCGCCACCCATGTGACTGCGTGTGTAGGCTCCAAAAAATGTTGTCCGTGCTTGTGTAGAATCTTGACGGATCGACTCCCCTGATGCATCCCCTATCTTCTCAACACCCCAATTAGCGGCGTATGCTCTGGTTGTTGTCCAATGGATCAAAAGCAGTGCCAGAACCCCAAACACCCAAAACAATCTAGGGTTCAACAGTCTGAACACAGCAGATGAAATCAAAATTGCCAGCATCATCAATACAAACATGCTTACTCCTGTTTCACAATAAAGAACAGAGACATCAAGACACAGATAGCTATCGCGCCAAAATATCTCCCAGCATCTTCATCGCGTTGCACTATCGTTACTGACACTGTCGGATTGTACGCAGCGTCATCGGGAACGGTCAGCAACAGACGAAACGGTCCTGTTATATCTGGTGGGAACATCCACTGCTCACTTGCATATATAGACCCTTCAGACCAAGATTCTCCACCTTCATATCCATGATAGTACGATATTCCAACATCCGAAACCATTAACACTTTGCTTTGCTGCCCTTCTCCCAGTGCCTGTTCTTTCAGCACCAGCTCTTCATATGTCATCGCATCTCCTTCTACAGGAGAGTGCAAAATCGCATATTGAATGGCTATCCACTCGTTGTCTACAGAACTTTGAAATTTAAACCCAATCGGTTCTGATAGATCGGTCAGGGTGAACGTATCTGTCACCTGTTCCTCTCTGAGTTCATCCCGACTGTACGTGAACGATACCACTTCTTCGCCATAGTCGTGATTCATGGTGGCTGTCACCAACGACCAAATTGTTGCCACAGATGCCACAACCCCAACTAATCGCCCCCACCAGGGCATATGCCGGCGCGCTTCTCGGCTGGCATCTGCATCGGTATACTGACCAGAGGCGATCTTCCATTGTTTTTCGTGGATCTTTTGACTAATACTGCATTCTATTTCTTCAAGCCCATTTGTGCGTTCAATGGCCAGTGTCTCTCGAAACTGAGAGGTGTTCTTAAACTCGACGATATCAACTTTATCACCAACCTGAGCGATGTATGGTAACGCACCGTCAACCTGCTCAATGGTATACGTCTCACGCTCTGAAAACTTCCATTTGGAACCATCCGCCATAGTGATGACTCCTGTTCCTGTAAAGGCTTCCTTTGGGGGGACCAACCGACTCTTCTTGGTGACATAGTATCCATATCCCCAGTATTCTGTCGCCCACAAGGTTCCAAACTGCGGATGAAACAACAAGTAATCCTTCTGCGCTGGGTCTCCTTCACTATCCAAAAACGACACGCGACCAATAATGGTGTACTCGATCTCCTCCCAAACAAACTTCTGTCCCACATCCAAGGTAAACTGATCAAACTCAACCTGATCTGCCTTTCCAAGAGCGACAGCCTCGGCAGGGGTAAGTTCCAGACGCTCGTTGCAATATCCACACACCATCAGCTGAGAATGCTCTGAAAACCGCTCCAAAAGACCATTGCAACTTGGACACTGCAAAGGAATTGGATGATACACGGGACGTGGAGCCCACTGTTTGGCTTGATCTGCTTCTGACATTGTTTACAGCATAATAAAATTGACGGGGTACATCAAGAGAAACTCTAGAGTATTATGGTGTGCAGCCCGCTTGATCCGTTAAAATCCAGTTGTTCCCATCCCCACAATCATCAATATCGAGATTGACACGGAGGACACCATTTAAGATCTTGTCTGCATCCACCTCAAATTCAATCGGTTCACTGACTTCCATTGGTAAAATGTCATCCGGTATCGCTTTGACCGTCACTAAGGTATCAAAGTCGGTATACGCAAGCAACTGCGTGCCAGAGAGCAATGGACCCAGCCCTTGGTTTCCGACCTGAACGGCAAACTTGACGGTGTTCTGTGCACACTCAGTCAAACATACATCCAAATCCAGGGTGCCATCCGGAAGATTCGCTCCAATCTGCCTAGAAATTGCGCCAGAACGAAAATTATTGTATAGCTGCCAGTTCGGTGTGGGATTGGCTGGAATACTCAAATCATCGTTTACATTCGTAATGAAGTACGCATGTTGATTCCACACCTGCCGAGCCGAGGGCCAACTGGAGGATCTGGAGCCTAGAACAGCCAATCCTGTCCGAACAGGATCTGTATGGGCTCCACCATTTACGATGATGATCTCCGCGGACCCATCGTTGTCTACATCTGCAATCGTAGGATACTCATGCAACGTTCTTGAGGTGTGATCAGAAAACTGCAAACGAGCCTCTCCAGTCATTCCATCCAAGACCCAGAGTTGTTGCTCATCAGCATAGACCACCTCTGGATAGGCATCGTCTTCAAAATCAAATACGACCGATCCAGTTGCGTGTGAAGATTCGTCTGTCACCGGCCTAGACCATAGTACCGTGCCATCAGGTTCAAAAACACTATAGTATTCACCATCTACGATGCCAATCTCAGGGACGGCATCCCCATCATAATCTGCGATTGTCGGCGGACCACCTGTTCCAAATCCTGGAAGATTCCACTGAGCCAACACCGTACAGTCCCGCTCAAAGATGGTGACCTGTCCCCCTCCAACCAGTAATCCTTCGCCTCGACCATCTAAATTGAAATCGGCTGCTCCCGTAAATCCATCAAAGTCAGCCTCTACAGTACAAGAAATGCCCATCAATGAATCATAGATTGTTCGACCGGCCAATATTTCTTGATTGCCATCGCCATCCATATCGAGAGCTACTGAATGAAAGC
>CALDQI010000594.1:0-5648 GCA_937911635.1 uncultured Pseudomonadota bacterium
CATGACTCAAGTGCTTCAGTGCGCAATTCAACGAGGGGTTCCGGTTTACAATTCTGGGAACCCATCTGAATGTGCAGCGATTTATCAGACTGCGTTGGAAGATATACTCCTCTTAGCCAGTGATGATTTGCCCGTTGATTTGCAAGAAGATCTGCAGCAAACCCTCGAGTCCGCATCGAGTATGAGTGCCAGTGATAGAGCGTGGGCTTATAGACGACAGATGGATGACCTGTTGCTGAGGTTTCAGTAACCGTTAGCCACCAATGCGCGTCATGATCCCCTCAAAAGGGACTGGAGTTTTATCTTCTGTGGCACACTGGTGTCCTTTGACTTTGCCCCAGACGATTTGTTGAATCAACTCTTTGACATGCTCTGGAGTATGATCTGGATTCCGAATGATACTTCGCAGTGTTGGATGAGTTTCCTTAGCCAGACAAGCGCGCAAATCTCCGTGGGCAGAGAGGCGTAAGCGATTGCAAGAAGCGCAAAATCGATTGCTGATTGGGGAAATAAATCCCACATTGATGCCGTATTCAGCAAGAGAAAAATGGCTGGCTGGGCCTGTGTGTAGACTATTTTTGATCAGAGGTGTGAGGGGGGTGTACTCTTCCATCTGCTCTCGCAACGATTGTGAGTGGGTGTTTTGATGAAGTCGACTCCCAAATGGCATGTATTCGATAAATCTGGGTTCAATTACCGCTGGATGCTCACTGGCATAGTGAACAAAGTCCATAATTTCGTCATCATTTTTTCCAGCGATGACGACGATGTTCAGTTTGATGGGCGCTTCGCCAGTTCCGAATCCGACTGTGTGTGCAGTATCAATGCCATCCAGAACCTTTTGCAACTTCCCACCGCGTGTCAATACGGAGAATCGTTCTGCTTGTAGAGAGTCTATGGAAATGTTCAACCGTTTCAGTCCGGCTTCTTTCAGTCGTGGAGCCAGTTTTGCCAATGTGAGGGCATTGGTGGTCATCGATAAATCTTTCAACCCGTCAATTTGAGAGATGGCGGAGACTATTTCCAACAACCCTTTACGAATGGTGGGTTCTCCACCGGTCAGACGGATGTGCTCAATACCCAAGTCAACAAAACTACGTGCCAGATAAACGACTTCCTCTTTGGTCAAGATGTCGTCATGGGGAATCCATCGCAATCCCTCTGCTGGCATACAATATACACAGCGAAGGTTGCATCGATCAGTGAGTGATATCCGCAAGTATCGATGATGACGATTGAATTTGTCGACCAATGTAGTCAAACTAGGCCCCTGTCAATTGATCATGAATACTCTCGGCGATCTCACGGAATGGTTTGCTACAGTCTTCCTCTGAAAGGGCAACGGGAGTGCCCATATCACCACCCAAGCGGATCCGTTCATCGAGTGGTAATTGTGCCAGCAGTGGAACTTGGTATCGAACAGAAGTTTCAAATCCACCACCTTGACCAAACGGGTGTATCATGGACCCATCTGGAAGTTTAAGAAAGGACATGTTCTCTACAATTCCTAGGATGGGTACATTCAATTTTTTGAACATTTCCACTCCTCGGATGGCGTCTTGAACGGCAATGGCTTGAGGTGTGGTCACAATCAAGGCCCCACTGAGATCTACAGCTTGCACCATTGTTAACTGTGCATCTCCCGTTCCCGGTGGCAAATCGACAAGTAAATAATCCAGTTCTTCCCACGCGACGGTTTGGAAGAATTGACGAATGACACCCATCACCATTGGTCCACGCCAAATAATGGGCTCATCTTTATCCACTAGAAGACCCATTGAAATACATTTTACACCGTAGGATACAACTGGAATGATCTGTTTCTCTTCGTTTGCGATTGGAGTTGCCGATACCTTCATCATCATTGGAAGAGAAGGACCATGTACATCCGCATCAATCAGACCGACCTTATACCCCGATTTGGCGAGTGAGACAGCAATATTGACTGATACGGTTGATTTTCCAACACCACCCTTCCCACTGGCCACGGCAATGATGTGGTTTACGCCTGGGATGGGTTGCTTTTGGACGGGACCACCGTGGGCTCCCGTTCCTCCTCCATTCATACCTCGAACAGGATCTTTAGACGTACTGGTCTTGGGAGCAGCCTCTTCTTCAACTGTGATGGAGCATTCTATATTGCCTTTCCAACCGATGGCTTCAATTTGAGCCAATAAACCCTGTTGCATCGTTTTGATTTGACCTTCTGTATGCTCCGGATGGAAACTCATTGTAACACTGAGGGTCTCTTCGTCCTCTTTCAATTCTCCTTCCGATAAAATTCCAGCCATCCACAATGAACGTCCCGTTCGCGGGTCTCGAACGCGGGTACCCGCAGGCTCTAAGATGGCTTGTGCTTCGGGTTGAACTGCGGTGCTTTTCATCTTCATCTCCAATATTGACGATGTGTTGTTGTAACCATATTGAGTTGATTTATCGAGAGGACCACTGTAACAACATAGAAGCAATGGTAGAATTGCTGGCGCCTTCTATCTTAGAGCCCTGTTGTACAGTTGCTGAATGTACTGTACGATCGGTTTTACCATAGACGCGTGAGCCCTCTAAGGCAAATCGATCGGCTCCATTTAGTTTGTCTTCGAGTATTTCTACGGCCCATCTAGGAAAAGGGGATTTCAGTGAAAAGAGAAGGTCTTCAACCATTGGACTGAGAATCGCAGTGGCTTGTTTGCGATGCATTGCGATCACACCACCATCGGGGGTGACCAGTAAGACTCGAGATTGAGGCCGGATGAGGTCGGGAAATCCATACACCCCATAATACTGCCCCATTGGGTCTTGCCGAGTGTGAAATTGAGTTGTGGACTTCAGAACTTGTTGTATGCCCGCGTGAGAAAGTTCTGGTGGCATAGAGAACGTTTGGTCGCACGAACGTAGCAGCCAATGCTCCAGTTTGTCTTGCCACGATAGATTTGTTCCAGCGGTGGTGTGTTGAATCTTCAGAGGATTTTCCATCGGTGATTCATTGGAGGGCGCAACCTCAACTGTATTTGGTGTTGGTACGGTCTCAGCAACGGTTGGTAACTCTGTAAATCCGCCCATTTTACTTTCGTAGTCGACAGGACTCAGTCTCTTGAATTGATCGAGCAATCGAATCAATCGAAAAAGAGTGGATTCATCTAGAGGACTTGCAATCAGAAGCTGTCCCTGTGAGTTGAGGCCCACTCGAATTCGGGCAAATGGAAAGGCACGAGCCAGCAAAAAAAGTTCTGCTCCCAGAAACCGTTCAACGAATTGCGATTCGATCTGTTGGATGGAGGACGCATCAAAACCTTGAATATCGGTCCCCATACAAATCAGTACCTTCGCTTCTGAAGCTTCTGTGATCGTGTATCCGTGTTCGGTGAGTTGTTGATGAAGATGCTCTTCCAGTGGGTGTTGCTCCGAAGAGGCACTGAGTGTGGCGATGTGCAGCATGGGATCTCCAAGTGAGTACGATATTCATTCTCTGTATAATAGATCTTGTTTATCTGATTGGTGCAGGCAAGTCAGATGGATTGTTTAAATTGCGCAGACATTCATTGGGCAGCACAATCAAGCCTGCAGGTTCTGCAAAGGCTTTCATAGACTCCTCCTTCTCTAAGTATAGACTGGCTCGATCAACCCAAGACACAGGAATGTGCAGCACAAGTGGATGACGTCGACCAGATGAGTCTACTGCCACCGAAGGTACCTCTTTCAACAGCTTCCGGATGGAATTCACAGATAGGAATGGCATGTCACAGGGTAAGAATAGGGCACTGTCAAAGTGTGTTTTGGCGTGTTCGAGTCCAGCAGATATACCGTTCAACGGATGGTACGTCGCATTCAGATCTGAAATCCAAGGAGTGTCATATTGTTTGAGTGTTCGTTGTTGAGCCGGTTTTCCAACTAAGAAGGTATGGTGAGCGAGTAGAGCTACAGTGTTCAGAGTCCGTTCGATCATCGTTTGTCCGTGGACTTCTACCGTCGTCTTACAGCGCCCCATTCTGGATGAGGCTCCACCACATAAAATATATATGCCTACAGTGTCATCAGGACTCAGTGTCTCCACGTCGGATCCCATCGGCCCCAGCATGGTAAGCATTGAACTCTGTGTACACTACCCTTAGTAAGAAGCGTTTTGTTTGCAGGGAAGGGCAATAGCCCTGTCGCATCAGCAAATGAGGACATCCACGCAGAAGATTGATTTCCCGTTGGGAAAGCTTTGATGCCATGTTCATCGCGTTTCAACCAAATACGCACAAACTCTAGTCGACTTCCCCGTTTGGTAAAGTCTTGTCCCAATTGAACATCGATGGTGGGAAGCTCGGGATTGGGTACCGACATCTTGTTCAATAGATAGGGGCGAACAAACTGGTAAAACCCCATGAGGGCTGAAACAGGATTCCCAGGAAGGGCAAATATGGGGATGTCTTTTTTTGGAGTGTGGATTGTACCGATAGCCACTGGTTTTCCAGGCTTCATCCGTACTTTCCAAAAGTTCATCTCAACTCGATGTCCCGGCAGATCTGCGAGTGCCTTGTGCACCACGTCAAAATCTCCAACACTAACCCCGCCAGTACTGACGAGCATATCACAGTCTAGGTCACGGATGGCATGGAGCAGCGTTTGCTGTGTGCTCTCGACAGTATCTCGTGCAATGCCGCAATCTTGCACAGTAAATCCCAGCTGTTGAAAGGCTATCTGGAGATTGATTGAGTTGGTTCCCCAGATCTGACCAGTTTGAAGCGTGCCACCTTCTTTTGGGCTGAGTAGTTCATCGCCTGTGGAGAAAATGCCAATGTTTGGTACGACGAACACAGGTACTTCGTGCACACTGGTAGACAGGGCAAATCCAATTGTCGCCGCATCTAGAAGCGTCCCTTTTTTGAGTACTGTGGTACCGGCAAGAGCCTCTTCACCATGGCGACGGATATTGTTCCATCTTTTTGGACACTTCGTAATCGTGACAGTATCTCCATCTCTGCTGGTGTTTTCTTGCATGATGACGACATCAGCGTCCTTTGGAACCGGTGCACCTGTAAATATTCGCATACAGGTTTCAGGTTTCAGTGTATGTTCTGTTGTGTCTCCAGCCTGAACGATTCCGGACAAAACAAGAGTGACGGGTGATGCTTCGCTGGCGCTGAGAATGTCTTCACGACGAAAAGCATATCCGTCCATCGCTGAATTATCCCAGGCTGGGAGGTCTTGTCTTGCAGAGATGTCCGTAGCGAGTACTCTTCCACAGGCATTCCAAATGGGAATGATTTCAGTTCGGAGGGGAAGAGGTAGTTTTGCGATTCGACTTTTGGCGTCTTCAAAAGAGAGCATGATGAGTTACTGCTGGATTTTGAGTTTCTGTCCTACATAAATCTTGGTAGACTTTAAGTTGTTCCACTTTTTGATGTCGCTTACAGAGACACCATATTTCTGGGCGATCTTACTTAGATTGTCACCAGATTTAACGGTGTAGGTGGTCCATGTGGTTTTGTTGGTGTAGATTTTGAGTTTCTGTCCCGCATAGATCTTGTTGGCGTTGCTGATCTTGTTCCATCGTTTGATGTCGCTTGCCGAGACACCATATTTCTTGCCGATAAGATTGAGGTTTTCACCTTTTTTGATGGTGTGTGTAACGGTTCGTGTTTTCGATTTGGAGGTGCTTTTGC
>CALDQI010000595.1:0-2826 GCA_937911635.1 uncultured Pseudomonadota bacterium
TCCCAAAGCAGGCGCGCTACCAGGCTACGCTACACCCCGAACGCGCAAATATAGCGTAAATAAGGCATTCGGTCAAATTTAATGTCTATTCTATATTTAATAATTGTCAATATATTAATATCATAATCTTCTGATAATATATATTGTTTATCAAAATGGATTTAACCTAATTATGACTGCGAAAATTATAGACGGTAAAGCAATTGCCGAACAAAATCTAAATAAACTTAAGAAAGAAATTATTGAAAGAGAAAATGAAGGTATAAGGCCTCCTTGCCTTGCTGTTATTCTAGTAGGTGATGATCCTGCATCTTCAATCTATGTAAACAAAAAAAAATCGGCGTGCGAAAACGTCGGAATAAAATCAGTCTCGCATCAGCTGCCTAGTGATACAACTCAATCTTATTTAAATAATTTAATTAATACACTTAATCAAGATAAGGATGTTGATGGCATACTTGTGCAATCTCCACTGCCTAAACATCTTGATGAAGACTTAATAATTGAACTCATCAGCCCAAATAAGGATGTTGATGGTTTTCATCCTTTTAATATAGGTTCACTTGCAATAAGACAACCAAGATTAAGATCTTGCACACCTTATGGTGTTATAAAAATGCTAAAAGCATCAAATATTAAATTAGAAGGGCTTGATGCAACCATTCGTTTACTTGAACGTCAAGAAGATGGGCAATGGCGAATCAAACCATCTATACCGGCTGCGCAGTTGATGGCAGAAGCCGGTGACGTACCCATTCCGCCTTACCTCAAACGAGAGAGCCAAGTATCCGACCAAGAGCGCTATCAAACAGTTTTTGCTCAGCAGTCTGGAGCCGTGGCAGCCCCAACGGCTGGACTTCACTTTACCCCAGAATTACTGGAAGAACTTCGAGCGCGTGGTGTATCCATTCATTTTATCACTTTGCATGTTGGTATTGGAACCTTTCGAAATCTACGGGAAGAGGATTTGATAAACAATCGTCTGCACTCAGAATGGTATTCCATTCCATCAGAGACCCTAATCGCCCTTCGAGAGTGTAAACGACATGGAGGGGCTGTCTTTGCTTGTGGAACCACTGTGACTCGTACACTAGAATCTGCATACCTTGAATTCCCTACGTACTTTGTACTAGATGAAGACAATCCATTGAATTTACGAGACATTTTGTCCATTTCGAGTTATACCAACATCTTTATACGCGAAGGTTTTACTTTTCACGTGGTGGATGGATTGCTAACCAATTTTCATCTTCCGAAGAGTTCACTTCTTATGCTAGTGTCAGCGTTTGCAGGCAGAGAAAGAGTGTTGAGAGCCTATCGTCATGCAATCGCCAGTCGCTATCGTTTCTTTAGCTACGGTGATGCAATGCTGATCCCCCCCCCGCGCTAAATTTATGTCTCCAGTTGATCTTACCATACATGCACAATCAGGTGCCGCGAGAACCGGAGTCATGAAGTTGACTCACGGATCTGTGCCATTTCCAGCTTTTATGCCCGTTGGAACCTATGGAACTGTTAAGGCGATGTTGCCTAGAGATATCAAAGAAATTGGTGCAGAGCTCATCCTGTCCAATGCCTATCATCTATGGGTTCGACCAGGGCATAAACTCATTGAACGCATGGGTGGGTTGCATTCTTTTATGGGGTGGGATGGTGCTATTTTGACCGATTCGGGTGGCTATCAGGTGTTTTCACTCAATCAGTTTACCCAAATATCTGAAGAAGGTGTTCGATTTAGAGCTCCGTTGGATGGTCAATATAGAACGATGACACCTGAAGTGTGTGTTGAGATCCAAGAGTCTTTAGGGGTCGATATTGCTATGGCTTTTGATGAGTGCATCGAATGGCCGGCGACTCGAGATAGAGTGGCTCAATCCACTGCACGTACTACACGCTGGTTGAAGCGGTGTCAGGCTGCCCGTACGAAAATGGAGACAACTGGCTTGTTCGGTATCGTCCAAGGTGGGATGTATCAGGACTTTCGAGTTGAGCATGCTCAAGAGATATCCGAATTGGACTTAGATGGATATGCCGTAGGGGGATTGTCGGTTGGTGAGCCGACGGAGAAACTTTTGGAAACGGTGGCTTGGACAACGCCTCATCTGCCTGCTGACAAGATTTGTTATCTGATGGGTGTAGGGTATCCATGGGACATCGTTGAGGCTGTAATTCGAGGAATTGATATCTTTGATTGCGTGATCCCGACTAGAAACGCTCGCAATGGAAAAGTATTTACTTCGGTGGGCATCATCAACATCAAGAACGCTCGCTATGCTGAAGACGAGTCTGGTTTGGACCCCAACTGTTCCTGTCTCACTTGTCAAAACCATTCCCGCGCATACTTAAGACACCTGTTTGTGTCGCAGGAGATCCTTGGTGCACACTTGCTCACCCGACACAATCTACACTTCTATCAACAACTCATGTCAAAGATACGAGTTGCGATTTCTGAAGGATCCGAAAGTCTTGAGAAACTACGGACAGAAGTGAACTCTTGGAACAGACCATATACTACGTAATACAACTATACTGCCGTTGTGCAGTGTTTCTTTAATCCTCAGTATGAGAACATTATGAAAATTGCTTTGCTAACCCACATTGTCGTTGCAACACAGTATGCTCAGGAGGCTGAGCAAGCCGGTTCCCCATTTCTGCAGATGGTTCTCTTCATGATGTTCATCTTCGTGCTCTACTATTTCATTTATGCAAAACCAGTAGCAAAGGACCAAGAGGCTCATCAAAAGTTGGTGGGTGGTTTGATAAAGGGCGATAACATTGTTAGCATTGGTGGCATCGTCGGAGAAGTTGTTGAAGTTCATGAGCAGA
>CALDQI010000596.1:0-4080 GCA_937911635.1 uncultured Pseudomonadota bacterium
ATCAGCGACTTGAGAGTTCCATTTGGCAGGTGATCGATGGCGCGATTGGATATCCAAAGATGTGAACTTTGCCCATTTGCCCATGCCAAACCAACCAAACTAAAAATCAACACACCACCCTCGTTTACCTTACAGTCTACCATAAAGAACCCAACACAATCATCAAACACAATACTGGAAAAAGGTTACAGAAACCATGTCACGAAGGATACTCATTCAACATACAGTAAACAAACGGCCCAAACAAACTGGAGAACGCCTGTGAATATCATATGGACGCACATGCTGGTGGCCTGTACTGAACCCACGACTTTTCAGACGATTGACATCATTGACACCGCGTATACCGTTGCTGAACGAAGCATCGATACATTGTCTGATCCACGGTCAATGCAGGGAGATCTAGGGGATCTGTATGTGGGCGGTATCTTCCGAATGGATTGGTCAACGGGAGATCTAGTGTACGATGAAGGTCGGCCTCTACAAGTTCAATACCAAACCATCGACGGTACAGCCCATCCAGTTGATCGAGATGGACTCATTGCATTTTCATACTACGCGCATCTAGAAGACACCGTTTCATTTTTGGAGAGTTCCGAGTCCGATTGGGATGGTTTGTTGCCAATGAACACTGCCATATCTCCCATCATCTCAGATATATCGTTGGCCTTTTTACCGATGGAAAATGCCGCCTACGTACCAACGCTACACCATTTTTTGTTGCTGACTGACGCCGTCCCCAAAAGCGTTCCACTCGCCGCAAACAAAGGGGTCGTCGCTCATGAGTTTGGTCATGCCATCTTTCATTATTTGACCACCGGGGATACCACAAGCGAACGACTCCTACCAATTGGTGCGGAAGGGTTCAACTCTGTATACAGCTTGGATGAAGGTCTTGCCGATGTGCTGGGCTACTTGGTGACAGGTCGGTCTGACTTCATCGGAGATTCTTTGACCGATCAAGATCGTGCCTTGGACGGGGAACACCTTGCAATAGAAGTGGATACCCTCCCTGCAAATTATACGGATGACGGGCTGCTTAGTTCGTACAATCCCTATGATCTTGGGTCTGTATTTGCAGCAACAATTTGGGAGGTCTCTGATGCCACAAACAATCCCACCCAAATGCTGCGTTGGATCATTGAAACAACACGCACATTTGGACAAGAAATCAGAAACGAAGTGCGAGAAGATGATGTCAACCTTGGGATGCAATGGCTGGATATCTGGGTGAGTATATCTCCTTCTGATGAACACAGTCAGCTGGCTTGTACTGCCATCGAATCTAGATGGATGGATGTCTATGAGGTTGCAGCATGTTCGGAATGATTCTTTCTCTTCAGATCGCAACAGCAGACTCCAAACCGGCATCTCGTACCGTTGGAGCATTCTGGAATGAATCTGCTGTCGAATCTTCCATGGGCTTTCAACGCTATCATCACGGGTTCGGAGGATGGTGGCAACAATGCCAGTCCAGTCCGGCTTCAAAATGGACGGTTCATCAACCGATGCAAACCTGTTGGCACCACACTGTACGAGCGGGTCTCAATGCTCAAACAATTCCAAGCAGCGAATCCGGATGGCTAAATACACAAATGTTCACCAGTGCCGTTACACTAGATACGCTGAAAGGTGTCACATTGGGCTCAAGAGGGACGCAGGTTGGATTTTTTGCAGGGGCTGGGCTCGACCTATTCATCGGAGGTACTGAGTCCATTGTTACCACGGTCAGGCCCTCTATCGTAACTGAGATTCAACTCCAAATCCCCATTCAAGAACACGTACTGTGGTTAAGCGGTGGGCATCGTATTTGGGTACATCGAGTCAATCCAATGTTTGGAATTGGATGGGGGACCGAATGGTAATGCTATTTCTGGTTCAAGCCTGTACAAGTATGCACAGTCTTCAAGGGGCGAAAACCATCGAACCGAATACGTGGGAAGTCGCCGTTGGTGGTTCATTGCAACAAAACAACCCCATATCACTCTCCACTAAGGTCCCCGCACCTCAAATGGTTATTTCGACTCGATACGGATGGAAACCCAATATGGATGTTGGGACTCAGCTGTTTCTGGGAGGCGGATCTATGGATGTACGCTATCAATTTGCACAGGTAAACGACTGGTACTTTGCAATTGCACCAACCATTTCTGGCGTGTATGCGGGGGTATACGGTAACGTATCCCTCCAACTTCCCATTCGAGCCCAGCGATCGTTGAATGAACAGTGGTCTCTCACCTTAGGACTCACACCCACCACACAGCAATTCATCATCCAACTGGATCCCTTTGATGAAACGCTGGTGAATAGCATTGTTGGAAACACAATTCGACTCGAGAGACAAGGCAAAAGAGTTCGATGGGGGTATAGCCTCGATGGTCAATACGTCGTTGGTCGAGGAACTCCCATCGGCCTAAGTAGTGGCATTGACATGTCTTGGACCAGACAACCCAAAAGAGAACGGAAACAAGACGAGTGACTAGTACAGTAGAGTGCTCAACACTCTACCAGATGTATACGTCTTCATCGTAGCAAACACCCTCTTGTAAATCTTCACACGTTTCACGGGAGATACAAGACTTTAAGTCGTCAAAAGAATCTTGCTGATCAACTTTTTCATTGTCTTCATACCAATTAGATTGGGAGGCACAAGACGACGTACACTCATCCAAATTCATCATCGGTGTATTTACACCCTCGTCTTCACAAGAGAGTAGCTTGGTGCATGTTTGTTCGCAAGTTGGTGTACAAGCAGTCCACCCAGCGATCAAACAGATCGTGCCAATGAGTTTACCAAATCGGAGCACAGAATCGACCACCAGAGGTTTTCAACAGCTCACAGGATTTTTCGGAAACGCAATCCATCCAGAGTGCGGCTTGCTGATCATTTTCCAATTCTATGGACTGAGACGATGGTGTTTTTTCTTGAGGATTGTAGTCACCAGCATCGCCTGGGGTCTTTATCGCACTTTCACAAGTTTCAGTACATCTCGCAAAGTTCTTTACACCAAACTCGTCACCGGCAGACGTGAACTCGCACTCTCCACCCTGGGCATATAGTTTTTCACAGGTGGTCTGACAATCCGGACCACACGCCGATGCCAATATCGTTGTACAAAGGGCGATGCTCATCCACAGTTTATTCATGATGCACTCTCATAAAAGAATTGAATATGAACAAAAATTACCGAGTTTGGGTTGGATTGTCAAGTATGCCCGAGATTTCAATTCATTTAGAATACAGCCCACCTATACCGACAAACTGATTTTAAGAAATATATACTCTATATTGGGTGCATCTGATAGTGACTTGGTATGCATATTTTACAAGTCGCTCCTTATTTCCCACCTGCCTATGCGTATGGAGGTATCCCAAGAATCGTAGATGGGCTATCGAAGAGCCTATGTGCAATGGGGCATAGAGTTTCCGTATTGACAACAGATGCTTGTGACTCCATCTCTCGTGTCGACCGACCTATCTACTCCCACGAACATGGGTTGCATGTCTGGTCTGCGCCCAACATCAGCAACCGTCTGGCTTATGAGCATCAGCTCTTTTTACCATTGATTGATGGGGTGTATTTTCAACAAATAGAAAAGGACGTCCCTGTTGACATCATTCATTTGCATGGTCACCGACACCTCCTCAATAATATCGTTGCCCGATGGGCAAAGAAACGAGGCATCCCATACGTCTTTACGGCAAATGGTACACTTCGAATCCATGAACGAAAATTGTTGCTCAAAAGGATCTGGGATAAAATGGTGAGTGGTTCGATACCGTTCAATGCACAAGCCTGCATCGCAGTGTCACAATTCGACTGCTCTATTCACAGGGATCATGGCATCTTGGACACAAAAGTGCACCACATTCCAAATGGTCTGAATCCATCGGAATTTCAACCGGTTCAATCCTCTCTGTTCAAATCAATCCATGACATACCGGATGAACACAACATGATTTTGTAAGACTGATCTAACATGTTAAAGCCTTATTGTATAATGTTTTCGCCAAATCAAAACATAAAGAGTGTACCAAATTTGTCGCGTGGCGAAACGGAAATCGAATTCTTCACGATA
>CALDQI010000597.1:0-1692 GCA_937911635.1 uncultured Pseudomonadota bacterium
ACAATGATGAATATGGCTTCAACGGAGATACATGTGAGTTTACTAATTTAGTATTGTAGGATCCGATTCCCGTATTGATGATCGGACTGGTGCTGGAGAACACTCAGTACGTTTGATGGTTGGTTTACAAGAAGGCATTGATGCAGAGGGTGAATTGGAAAGTATGGAAGCGGTACGAGCTGCGTTGATTGATATTGAGGGAATTCAAAGTGTACAAATCAAGCGTCCAGCACTCTTCTCTTTTGAAACACCGTTGGAATTGGTTATTTTTACGCAACAACTCGAAGATTTACAGTTTTGGTCTACGAAAATAACAAAGACTCTCGAAGATGTTCCCTCTTTGACTGATATACAAACATCGCTATCTGTTGGGTATCCAGAAATACAAATTGAGTATGACCGAGACAAACTACGAAGGTTGGGGCTGGATGCATCTGCTGCTGCGAGAATTGTTCGGGAAAAAATTCAGGGAGAAAGAGCCACTCGTATCTCTACAGATGAAGAACAATTGGATCTCACAGTTCGGTTGGTGGAAAACTCCAGACGAAGTCAGACCCAGTTAGAAAGGATAAATATCAACCCAGCTGTAAACCCCATCATTCCTCTATCTGCTGTTGCGACATTTTCTCAAGAGGAAGGACCATCTGAAATAAGAAGGATCGATCAACAGCGTGCTGTTGTTGTGCAAGCGAATATTGAAGGTTTTGATCTGACAGGACCAACTTCGGTAATTACTGATGCTATGGAGGAACAAGTTGCGCTGGGCAATCGCGATGGCAATATGTCGTGGGAAATCGCAGGACAGAGTAAGGAAATGGAGCGTAGTTTGCAATCGATGCAGTTGGCACTGTACTTGGCAGTGTTTTTGGTCTATGTGATCATGGCATCTTCCTTTGAGTCTCTTTTACACCCCTTTATTATATTGTTCTCTGTTCCTTTGGCCTTCATTGGAACCATTTGGTGTTTGGCTCTATTTGGCATGCCCTTAAATGTCATTGTTTTTATCGGAGCAATTGTTTTGGCAGGAGTCGTCGTAAACAATGCAATTATCTTGGTGGATACCATCAACAGAAAAATAGAGGAAGAAGACTCTATTTTAGAAGCCACAAAAGCAAACGAAGTTTTACCAAGAGTAGCGTTCTCAAAAGACTTCTTTGATTGTAAGTGGTGTGAATTTCAAGATAGATGTTGGAGTTAAAATAGGCGACATGAGACGTAGAGAAACAAACAAATGTCGCCTATAACTTCAGCCAATGAAGTAAGGATATAATAATGAGTATAATAAGACTTGGCAATAAAAATCGTGACATGAACTGACATGAATTAGTAGAACTAATTAGTCAGAAAGTACCGCCAGAGGTACAGATAGATGAACTTAGAAACACATATCCAAACGGTGTTGTTCGTGGGGATCAATTCTCTATCGGTTCATTATCAGGAGAGGCTGGTCAGTCGTTAAAGATAGATATAAATCCTAGATCACCATACTTTATGAAGGGTCAGGACTTTAACGGTGCGTCTGGTATCGGAGGTATTGTAAAGATATTAATGGAATTGCTGAACCAAAATGTTTACAAAACCAAAAATTAAAAGGAATATAAAATGTTTTTTGCATATTATTTACAGAACCTCCCATATCTTTACGAGGGTCAATCATTCTTTGTAGAATTCTCGATTTATCGTAATTTAATG
>CALDQI010000598.1:0-7487 GCA_937911635.1 uncultured Pseudomonadota bacterium
TGGTCGCGACAGCAATTGGTCTACTGGTCGCAATTCCAGCCGTGGTTCTCTACAACTACTTGCGTCAGCGAAACAAGAATCTGCTCAGCAACTTACAGAGTATGAGTCACCTCATGCTGGCTAGACTGGATGAGTCCACAAGCAACGACACGAATACAGAGGCGTAAACCATGGCGGCAAAACTTGGCGGCGATGAGGATGAAGCCATCGTCGATATCAACATCACTCCATTTGTGGACATCATTCTGGTGGTTCTGATCATTTTCATGGTCACCGCGACCTACATCACTGAAAAATCGATCAAAGTAGACTTGCCCGATGCTGCAACTGGTGAAGGAACAGAAAGTACGTCACTTGCCATCACGATGGATGCTTCAGAGCAACTGTTTTTAAACGGTGCCCCAGTGACCACAAGTGCACTTCGAAGTGAAATTCAACAGGCAAAACAACTCAAAGACGAGGATGGAAAACCCATCAGTGTAGTGTGCTTGATTGGCGCTGATCACAGTGTTTCTCATGGGAAAGTCGTGGGTATTATTGATTTGGTTAAGCAAGAAGGCATCTCCAAGTTCGCCATCAACATTGAACAAAAAGAGCACAATGTCTTGGATGGAGAGTAACCTGTGAAAACACCAGAGTACACAAGTACAGGTGTAGAACGCACACATTGGATGGCGTTTCCGGCCTCTGTAGGCATCCACATTGGCCTGGCATGGATGCTGACACAACTCCCGAATGAGCCACTTCCACCAAAAGCCGAATGGATGGAGATGATGGTGGTTGAAGTTGAAAAGGAAGAGCCTCCTCCAGAACCTCCACCACTAGAGCCTGAGCCGGAAGAACCTCCCCCGAAGCCTAAGCCAAAACCGAAACCAAAGCCGAAAAAGATTGACTTCGAAGACATACCTCCAGAGCCGGTCGAAGAGGTGCCACCGGAACCTCCTCCGCCAACAAAGAAGAAGGTCCAGCGCGTCCAAGGACTCAGTGCGTCGTCCTTTGCAAACAATGGAAATACTGGTCTAACCGTTCGAGCGGGAACCACACTCAGTACACAGGCCACATCGAAAACCATCGACATCGAAGAAGCGAAGGAAAGCACCGCCATCTCTTATGCTGCGGCCACAAAGCAACCTCGCTTAAAGAAACGTCCGCCATTAAAGATCCCCCAAACGGTGATCGATGCTGGAATTGAAGGCACAGTTCAAATTGTGATAGACATTGATGAAACTGGACTCGTCAGTGATGCCCGAATTAAGAAAGGATTGACGAAAGAAGCCGACTCCGCCTGTATCGAATCTTGGAAGAAGGCTAAGTTCAATCCAGCCTTACAAGGTGAAGAAACCGTTGCCATCACCAATTTTCCCCGTCGATGCCGATTTAAAGCAATGGATTAACCCACTTGAAACTCTAATCAGAGGGATGTATGAAGAACCAATATACACTTTTTTCGATTGTTGTATGCATCGCTACAACTGGGTGCTCTGTACAAGAAATGGCCCAAACGTGGCAACTAGATAGACTAAGAGTCTTAGCCACTCAATCTACGCCAGCCGAAGCCGCTCCGGGAGACACGGTTGAGTTTCAGTCGCTAATTTATCAACCACCGGGTGAATCGCTTGAAGGGGTCGTTTGGTTTGGTTGCTTAAATGAATCTGCAACCTCGTTCGGGTGTACAATTGATCCAGATTTGCTGGACGGACTGTCAGAACCTCCAACGGACCCCAGTGAACAGTTTGAATGGTTCACAGAATTGCAGGCGGCTGGGTTGCTCGGGTTTGAACCTGCCCTGCCACCCAACTGGAACATCCCTGTCGAAGCATTGGACACATTGGATGAAGCAGACAAAGTAGAGGGTGTATCCGCATTCCTGAATCTCACAGTGATTCCAGCAGAGGCCGACGAATCAGGCAATGACGAAGACATCGAGATTGCATTCAAACGCTACCCCATCTCTCTCAATCCAGAGCCAAATGAAAACCCACTGCTGTCTCACTTTCTAGTCAACGGCACCGAATATGGGCTGGAGGAAGTTCCAAAGATCATCGCCGGTGGCACTTTGGAGTTTGATGTGGCATTCGAAGACGGCTCGGTACAAGAATATACCTACACCAATCCCGACACCGGTGAATCGGAAATCAGAACTGAAACCCCCTACCTCAGCTGGTACACAGAGAGTGGTCGATTTAGCAATACAGTCAGCCTTCTGCCTTATACAAGTATTGAGTGGACGGCTCCTGACACCCCCACTCGATCGGAGATCATCGTAACAGTTAGAGATCGTCGTGGTGGAATGGATTGGATTCGATTTGATGTGATCGTGGAGGCAGAATGAACTCGGCACTGCCTCTACTTCCCGTTGCTCTAATGCTGATGCTTTCAGCACCGGCATTCGCTCAAGATACACCCGCTCCAAATCAGGATACTCCTGAGTCAGATGAGCCCTTACCACTGGTAAAGAACCCTGAACTGGTAGAATATGTTCAGGCCCCTTACCCCGAAGCGGCCAAGGAAGAAGGGAGAGAAGGAACCGTTCTACTCTTGATTGAGATTGATGAAGCTGGTGATGTATCTTATATCGAGGTCTTAGAATCTGCAGGCGCAGATTTTGATGCTGCAGCTACAGAAGCCGCTTGGAATTTTGTTTTCGACCCTGCAGAAGATGCAAATGGCCCCACGCCGGTTCAAATCGAGTTCTCCTATGGATTTGTTCTGGATGCGAGTACCGTAGAAGGTGCCGTCGAAGATGAACAAGCCAAGGAAGAAGTATTCCTACCCATCAACTTAGATGGCGTTGTTGTAGAGATGGGAACCAAACGACCTCTAGCCAATTTCCCAATCCTAATCACCACAGCAGACGGTACCGTTATTGAAACCCAAACGGATGAAAACGGAACTTATGAAGCTGCTGTGTATCCCGTGGGAATTGTCAGTATACAATGTGCATATCCAGAGTACGAAACCAGTGTGCGGGAGATTGAACTGACTGAAGGAGACCGAACCTCTCTCAGAATATGGATGAAAAATCTCAATTACAGAGAGGATGAACTGGTCGGAGTATACCGTAAACCAAGTGCCGATGTTGCAAGACGTACGCTCACAATGGAAGAGGTCAAACGCGTTCCGGGAACCTTTGGAGATCCCGTTCGAGTCATACAAAGTCTGCCGGGAGCTGCACGATCTCCTTTTGGTTCTGGATTTCTGATCATTCGTGGTGCCAATCCTGAAGATTCAGCCGTCTATGTAGATGGAATCCGTGTGCCCCTCATTTATCACTTGGGTGGATTGGTCTCTATTCTCAACCCAGACCTGATCGACACCGTAGACTACTTACCCGGTAGCTATGGCGTCCAATATGGTCGTTCATTAGGGGGAGTCGTTGATGTCAAAACCAAACAAGAGTTTCCAGAAGACAATCAGTTCTACTGGAGTACCGACATCATTGATAGTGGTGGTCTAGTCCAAGGACGGGTTGGTGACTGGGGGGTCGCTGTAGCGGGACGGAGGTCCTATATTGACGTATTCATTCCTCTATTCACCCAAAATCAGAACTTTACGGTCAGTCCAAAGTGGTATGATTACCAGGTCAAGGTTCAACAGTTGGATCGAAAAAATGGTTCACTCTCTATCTTTGCCTTTGGGTATCGAGATCAATTGACAGCTGGCACCAATGCAAACACAGCACAAGGCTCAGATCCAGACTTCCAAGGAGATTTTGGAAGCATCAACTCAGCACACAGAGCCTACGTTCAATGGAAACACAACTTCTCCGACACCTGGAATATGACCGTCACACCCTCCTACGGGATTGATTCAGCTTCCTTTGATGTGGGTGGTGGTGTACGGGTCACACAAGACCAGCCAATGCTAGAGCTACGGGCTGAAACCAGGTGGGCTCCTTCTGATCGGTTCAACCTTTTACTCGGTACGGATACGGTCGCGGGAAATTTTACGTTCAAAGCGGAACTGCCCTTTTCTTTTGAGGACGCCGCCTCATTTGACCCTCTAGCAGAACGAAACCCTGTTTCATTTGGCGGAGAAGGATACTATTATACACCCGACATTTATCTACAAACAGAAATCCACCCTCTCAAAGATGTAGACCGGTGGGTGATCTACCCAGGGATTCGATATGGTGTCGGACAGATTTGGGATACTGAAAATCCGGACCCTTTGATCAATGTACAAGGATGGGACCCTCGATTGTCAACTCGGTTCAAAACTGGGGAGAATGGAACGCTAAAGGGAGGCGTCGGTCTGTATTCACAATGGCCGCAACCCTTTGAAGTATGGCGACCCAACGGCTCTACGGAACTGGATATGGAAAAGGTACTCTCTGCTGAACTGGGACTCGAACAACAAATCATTCCGGGATTGAACGCAGATGTATCCGTATTTGGTAAAAAGCTGTACGACTTAATTGTAGACAATCCACGAGCGACAGATGCCGACTCTCTATTCTATGTCAATGAGGGAATCGGTCGTATATATGGAATGGAAGCCATCATCAAGCAAGACCCCATCAACAATCTATTCGGTTGGATATCATATACTCTGTCTCGTTCAGAACGAAACGATTATCCAAATCGAACCAGTGAGTTGGAAGCGGATGAGGTCATCGGTGCACCAAGCAGTGGTGATTGGTATCTCTTCGATCTAGACCAGACACATATTTTAACGGGCGTGCTTGGCTATCAGTTTCCAAAAGACTTTGGCGTATCTGGACAACTACAGTACGTCACTGGAAATCCATACACCCCTTATTCAGGTGGAATCTACGATCTGGATCAGGACTTTTACACTGGATATTCGACTGCACCATACAACTCAGAAAGACTACCGAACTTCTTTGCCCTGAACCTTAGAGCAGACAAAACGTTTACATTTGAAAAATGGCAACTCGATGCATATGCAGACTTCCTCAATGTAATACGGGGGGAGAACCCAGAATTTGTGGTCTACAACTACGACTACACCGACAGACGATTCATTCGCTCTCTCCCCTTCATTCCCTCGTTTGGTTTCGAAACAGAATTTCACTTTTAAAACATCATCATCCGACTCTATCAAAGTTCATCCCAACAGAATGGTTTATGGCAGTTTGTGAAAAAATGGTTATAAAAGGATGACTTTTAATTTCGCCTTGCAGAATTGAATTATAAATAGAGTGGTGTGATCTACATACGCCATTTAATTGGAGACAACTATGCGCAAAATTGCTACTGCATTTGCTGGTTTGGCATTGATGACAGGACTCTTCGGTTCCAGCGACGCACATGCTGGACGTGAGCCGGCTCAAGCAGCATTGGAAAATAGAAACACAGACCTAACACCTGATGTTGTTCAGAATCGTTTCTTTTTAAAAGAAGGACGTTACGAAATCACAGCTGCTGGCGGATATGTTCCCAACAATCCTATGGTGACTCGATTCGCGGGCTCTCTATTCGGTGCATACCACATCAACGAAAAATTTGCGGGCGAATTCGCTTTTATGTATTTTCCAGATCTGGGCTCAAACGACCTTAAGGGGTTGACACAAAAACTGGTTGAAATCGCCAACAATAGAAGCAACCAAAGCAATTTTGAACAGCCAGTTGAAAAGATGCTCTTAGATGCCTCATTTGCTGCGCGCTGGAGTCCAATCTACGGTAAGATCAACTTGATCGGTGAAAATGTTTTGAACTTCGACTTCTATTTTACTGGTGGCTTGGGCATGATTTCTTCCAAAAAGTACTATGCCTATTCTGACAATGAAGTCATCTCTTTACGGTACTCAGGTCGAACAACCCACGTGCCATTGAATGCAGGACTCGGTCTGAATATCTTTTTGAACCAGTCACTTGCACTAAAACTGGATGCACGATCCTTTATTTATCGTGCGGATGCACCGCAGTACGATCCAAATGAACCTGCAGTCCCGAGGATCTATAGTGACATCGTCACCTCTGTGGGTGTCAGTTACTTCATTCCGAAGATGAAGCCTCGTATGATGGACTTCTAACCACCTTCTCATTGAATCCTTTCAAAACGAACACATTTGAACCCATGGAAACCATTATGAAAAGCCTAAAACAGTTGCTTTGTGTGAGTCTACTCAGTTTCAGTAGCTCCGCGTTTGCTCAGGACGATTTGGATGATATTCTCGGTGAGACTTCTGAACCAAGTGCAAAAGAAGAACGTACAGATATTGATGAAGATACAAGTGCATTATTGCTGGAAGATGAAACAACCAAACAAATCATCAAAACCCTACAGCGTAAGACCTTCCTAAAGCTGAAAAGATGGGAACTTTCTCCGCATGCTGCCGCCGTTATCAACGACCCATTTTTGAAGCGTCGCATCATCGGTACCGGAGTAGCGTACAACTTGACTGAAATCTTCGCCATCGAAGCCATGCTGGATTATGGACTCGACCTCGGTGAATCCGACCTCAGTACTTTGACCAAGCAGATTAAGGACGACAATAACGTTGCACCAGACATCTCTCGTGTGTTGGCATTCGGTGACGTCAGTTTTGTATACTCACCAATCTACGGTAAAGCAGCCGTTCTCGGCCGACAAATCGTAAACTTTGACGTTTACGGCAAGTTCGGTATGGGTATAGCCCAAACCAAGGATGATGGTACCGTTTCTGGTATTTTGGATGGTTCTGACAACATCTGTCCGGACATCTCCACATTGAACTCAAACTCTGAGCAAGCGCTGTTCTGTCAAACTCAAATCCAGTGGCATCCAACATCCAGCTTCGGTGGTGGTTTCCGTGTCATCTTCAACGATTCCTTCGCTGTTCGTTTGGAAGGTCGCTCGCTCACTTACATTGAGACTGTAAACTCCACTATGCTTGAGATGAAAAACCTCTTCTTGGTTCAAGGATCTGCGTCCTTCTTCCTTCCAAGCATCAAGCAAACTCAAAGCATTGAATAGATTTTAGGAGAACTCCATGACGAAATTTACACTGAATTCGGGGACACTGACTTCAAAAGTTGGCTTTGGAATTGCACAGATCGCTCTTGGTTTGTCACTATTCGGCTACTCTACTACTGCTGAGGCACTGTCTTGTGATGAGATTATCAGCATGGTCGGATATGATCTACCAACCGATGTCATCATCAATACCCTTAAAGGATCGGGAACTCGATTCTCACCTGAGGAAATCCAGTGTTTGGTCGACAAAGGAGCACCTGCTGCAGTCGTCGATCAAGCCAAAAGAATGAGTCAGCAACAAGCCGCTCCAGTTGAAATTGAAGAAGATGAAGATGACACACGTCGCATTGACGATGAAGACGATGTTGAAATTCGAAATGTACGTGGTCAGGACCTGAGTGAAGATGGCGATGCCAATGATCCGCGAGAGATCAAGCATGCCATCAAGCTAATACGCGCTCAAAAACCAATCGAAGCATCTTATCGATTGTTCTCCCTGTTGAACGAAGGCAAATACCCAGAGTTTGAGTCCAAGATTCACTATTACTTGGCTCGTGCTCTCAGTG